>PDRH01000006.1 GCA_002748015.1 Bacteroidota bacterium
ACGGTTTTGACCGTGTCCCCCAACCTGAGGGCGTACGCTTCGCCCTGCCCGCCGTTCGGGAGGACATCGCCCCCAGCCTGAAGTACGAGGTGTCGGAGCGCCTGGCCGGGCGAGGCTTTCACGAGCTGATGGCCATCTCGCTCAACGCCCGGGGCGATTACGAGGGGATAGCCGCCTTCCCCCAGGAGAGCCTGGTGGGCATCGTCAACCCCCTTAGCGCAGACCTGAACGTACTTCGCCCCACCCTCGTGATGGGTGCGCTCGATGCCGTTGCGCGCAACGTGGCAAGGCAGCGCCCCAACCTCTCATTCTTCGAGTTCGGCAACGTCTTCGCCCTCACGGGAAAACCCTCGAGCAGGGAGCATCCCCTAGAGGCCTACAGCGAGCATAAGCGCCTGGCCCTCACGCTGACGGGGATGAGCCACGAGGATAGCTGGCAGGGTAAGGGAAGTCCGGTGGACGTATTCACCCTCAAGGGGGAGATTCTCTCCATCCTCGGCCTGTTCGGGGTGGGTGTGCACGACCTCAGCTACGGGGATGCCCCCGAAGGCCTCTACCAGCATGGCGCAACGCTCCTACAGGGTAAAACGGTGCTGGCACACTTCGGCCTCGTAAGCCCATCACTGGCCAAACGGAAGAGCGTAAAGACCGAGGTCTACTTCGGTGAGATTGACTGGGAGGCCCTCATGGCCATTGCGCGTAAGGGGCAGGAGGGCATCAAGGCGCTGCCCAAGTTCCCGGAAGTACGCCGTGACCTCGCGCTACTGCTCGATGCCAATGTCCGCTTTGCAGACCTAGCGGCCAGCGCACTGAAAGCTGAGGGACGACTAATACAGCGCATCGGTCTCTTCGACGTGTACGAGGGTGAAAAGATCGCCGCAGGGAAGAAGTCGTACGCCCTATCCTTCATCCTTCAGGACGAGAAGGGCACGCTCAACGACAAGGCGATAGACCGCTGCATGAAGAAACTCATCTCCACCTTCGAGCGGGAGTTCGGGGCGAGCCTACGGTAGCACCCCCCAGGTACAATAGGGGCATGAGAAGATTTGCCCAGTAGTAAGACTATTTACGTATAGCCCAGGCAAGGGAACCTTTCGCCTGGGCTATCGTTTTACTATTGAACTTCGCGAGAACGAGCACTACGGTCCCAGCGACCATTTTCTTAGGCACAGTGCCTGATGGAGTGAGGTGAGAGTTAGCACAAGCGTTTAGAATGGCGAAGAGCCGAAAAAGGAGACAAGAGAATGGAACTGACGAAGAGGATGCAGGATACGATCAACGAGCAGATCAACAAGGAGATGTGGTCATCTAACCTTTACCTTTCCATGAGTGCGCACTGCTCCCATGTGGGGCTGAATGGCTTTGCCCACTGGATGACCCAGCAGGCGAGCGAGGAGATGAACCACGCCATGGATATGATGAAGTTCCTGCAGGATCGCGGAGGCAAGGTGGAGATTAAGGCGGTAGACGCAGTAGAAACCAAGTTTGGCGAGCCGCTGCAGATAGCCGAGGCGTTCTATGAGCATGAGTGCATGGTGAGCCAGATGATCCTAAACGTGGTACAGGTTGCCCGCGAGGAGAAGGACATGGCTACTGAGGATTTCTTCTGGAAGTATGTAACCGAGCAGGTTGAAGAAGAGGCCAACGCCATGAAGATGGTGGATGAGTTCAAGCTGGCCATGGAAAGCCGTGGGGCAATCCTGTTCCTAGACCGCGAGCTGGGTGGCCGCAGCTAGCATCCGAAAGGAGTAGCGAATTAATCAGAGCGGGCTGCGATGCAGCCCGCTCTTTTTGTATACCCAGCACGCAAAGAGCATGCACTTGGAAGTTATACTTTTTGTAAAAGCCGTCTCTTTTTAGTACATTTGCCCTATAGTTAGATACAAACACTAAACGAAAGGGCAAAGGATTATGAATGATGGTATGCCAGATAACACACAGGAACAAGCTGCACAAGCAGCCGAAGAGAGCGAAAAGGACCAGAGGAAGCAACAGGTCAAAGAGCAAATCAAGGAACGGGCTAAGCGTGAAGCAGGGTACGGTGTAGACCGCGCCATGGACAGCGGAGCTGATATGGTGGGCGAGAAGGTCTCTGAAATGACCGAGGGGAAGGTCGGGCAGTTCACCATAACCCGCATTATCGATGCGATTAGGAACATCTTCCGCTAACCGTATAGGCTCAAAGTAAAACAGCCCCACGAGTGGGTAGCCCCGCAGGCTGATAATCGTAGCCTGCGGGGCTTTTTATGACTCAGCGAAAGGTCTGCAACCTGTGACTGCCCGCCGTTTTTTCCGAATTTCAGGCTTTCGCTAGCATTTCTCGCAAAAAGTACTACTTTTACGAACCGTAAGACTAACCCAGAAACAATACCTATGGAAACGGGAGCTACGGTACAATCATATCAATACGACTATCTCATCGCCGGCTCGGGTCTTGCGGGTCTGGCCATAGCACTGGAGGCCGCCAAGCACGGACGCGTAGCCGTCCTCACCAAGCACTGGGTGCGCGACTCCAACTCATACCATGCACAGGGCGGAATAGCCGCCGTCACCGACCCGGAGGATACCGCCCAGGGGCACATAGCTGACACCCTCGCAGCTGGCCGAGGACTCTGCGACCTACCCGCGGTGGAGGCCCTGGTCAAGGAGGCACCAGAGCGCATACAGGAGCTCATAGATAGCGGCATGCACTTCGACCACAAGAACGGGGAAATCGCCCTAGGCCTCGAAGGCGGCCACCACCACCGACGAATACTCCACGCAGGGGGCGATGCCACCGGGATGCTGACCACCAGCTTCGTAGCCGGCGAGGTCGCCAAGCAGTCCAACATCGACATCTACGAGAACCACTGCGTGCTCGAGACCCTCATAGACCAGGGCAAATGCTACGGACTCCGCGTATGGGATACCAGCAACGGACAGGAGAGCATTTTCACGGCCAAGTACACCATGCTCGCGCTGGGTGGCACAGGGGCCATCTACCAGCGAACCACCAATCCCGAGACCACCGTCGGCGATAGCATAGCCCTAGCCTACAACGCAGGTTGCCAGATTACCGACCTAGAATTCATACAGTTCCACCCCACTGCCCTCTACATAGAGGGGCAACCCGCCTTCCTCATCTCTGAGGCGGTACGTGGCGAGGGCGCCCACCTCTACAACCAGAACAACGAGCGCTTCATGGCCGGCAAGTACCCCCTCGCCGAGCTAGAACCCCGGGACACCGTCGCCAAGGCCATATTCCGGGAGATACAGAACCAGGAGCTCCCCTACGTCTGGCTCGACCTCCGGCATCTCAAGCCCGAACTCATAGAACAGCGCTTCCCCACCATCAGCCGCTACTGCCACGAAAGGGGCTACGAACTCACTGACCGCATACCCATCGCACCGGCAGCCCACTACATGGTCGGTGGCGTGCGCACCGACCTCCACGGCCAGACGGCCATCCCCAACCTCTACGCCGTCGGTGAGATGGCGAGCAACGGCCTCATGGGTGCCAACCGCCTCGCCTCCAACTCCCTCATAGAGTGCCTCGTCTATGCCCACCGCGCCGTGCAGCATAGCCTCAGTCAGCCCCCTGCCACCGCACCCGAAGGCTTCGAGCCACAGTTCACCTTCGACCCCGACCTAGCTGGCACCTACGAAAGCACCCGCGCCAAGATAGCCGCCCTGCTCAACGCAAAGGTCGGCATCATACGCAGCGGCGAAACCCTGCAAGAGGCCCTCAAGCAGCTCGACAGCATGGAGTCCGACCTAGCCCTGAAGCCCAAGGAGTACAACTCCCACCAGCTACGCAACCTCTTCACCGTCGCCCGCCTCCTCATCACCGCCGCCCTCTACCGAGAGGAGAGCCGAGGTGGCCACTACCGGGAGGACTTCCCCGAGGAGCGCGAGGAGTTCAACTGCCACCTCACCCAGCAGAAAGGGCTGGATATAGCCAAAACCCCTGTCATCGACGGGTAGCAGAGGAAGCGTAAACCCTACACGATTTCCCTCTTTTAGAGCACGGGGTGTCGCCTAGGCGACACCCCGTGCATCATTTTAGCCCTACCTTAGCCGTCAGGAAAGGGGAACATGCCATGCGCAGCGCCCCAGTATACAACCTAAAGCAATAGCCATATGGATAAGCAATTCTTCAACGCCGCCACCGCCTATACGCTCTCCGACTCCGTCGACTACGCCCCCCAGTCCATCGTCAGCCGCATCATCAAGCAGAACGACCGCGGCGGCCTCACCCTCTTCGCCTTCGACGCAGGGCAAGGCCTTAGCGAGCACACCGCCCCCTTCGATGCGATAGTACAGGTTGTGGAGGGCACAGCCACCATCCTCATTGACGGTAAGCCCCACGAGGTCGCCGCCGGGCAGTTCATCATCATGCCCGCCAACGTGCCCCACGCCGTTGAGGCCAAGCAGCCCTTCAAGATGCTGCTATCAATGATCAAGGCCTAGAAGCCCCACCACCCCACCGCGGAAAGGGTAGCGTACGGGAGTGCGCTGCCCTTTTTGCATATCCACCACGCACCTTGCCACCTACACCACCGCCAGCCCGCCATTTATCAACTAGACCACCCCGAGCTTGATAGAGCGAATAAAGATAGGTACATTTGCCAATAAACCATATCGGAGGGCTGGCCATGCGGAAAATCTATCTTCTCCGACTCTGTAGCCTACTACTCCCACTGGTCGCCTGCCAGAAGGAGGAGGTGAATAGAGATGATGCACAAACCGAGATCATCGGGGATTTTGGGCTCATAGACAAAACGCGTACTGAAGCTACAGCTTCGAACGCAAGCACCAGCCCATCCCCATACTCGACCTCAAGGTGGAGCTATACACCATGCCCCTCCCCGGGGTCTACGAAAAGGTCTACCATCCCCTGGCGGCATGCCAATACGGCTATAGCAAGTCCTACCGATACAACGAAATCAATTTCGGCTTCGACGAGCCAACGAGCGGAGAGCGCGGGATTTCAGTACTCTATATTTCCATAAACGGAGGGAGGAAGAACCTACTCGAAATGACCAGCGTGCTAAATCCGGAGTACCAGGAGTACGAGCGGGTATCAGTCCGCCTCAACGGGGGAAGGTCATATGGCAGGAGCCGGACCGCACCGACACCCCGTGCCTTCAGCTGGCGGACGACGGCCTACTAAGCTACGAGGAGTAGACCACCTATAGTCCGCAGCACTCAATCACGACAATCCCAAAAGGCAAACCAAGACTCTACCCGCATGCGAAGAAGACACCTACTCTACATCCTTGCGCTACTCCTCCCGCTCATAGCATGCACCAAGGAGGTGACCATAGAGAACAAGCCCTGGCCAGACCCCGAACCCGGAATGGAGGGAATAGTGGAAGACTTCTTCCTCTGCCTCATCCTCGAGGACGAGGGGCAGCCACTCACCACGGCAAAGCTCCAGGTTGAGCTGTATACAGAGAACCAAGGGGAATAAGACTAGGCCCTGCACAATTACCCGCCTAGCAAGCCAAAACAGCAATGGGGCGACCTTTCGGTCGCCCCATTTACTTGCGTTCCATCTCCATGCTAGGCATGCGGCAAGCCGCTATGCCTACGGGCTCGCCGTCTACCCAATGCGCCGAATAGAGGCCATTTATTTCGGACAAGCACCCCGGAGCGGCAGTCGGTTCTCCGCGCCGCCAATAAGCCGAATTGCGCTACACCAACAACGCCGTTCCTCCCCTACTTCTTCTTCGCCTGGTTGGCCACCGCCTCCATCAGCGCCTTGATAACCTCCGGGTCGCCGATGTACTCGTCCTTCACCAGGTTCAGCTCATCATCGAACTCGAAGACGTAGGGAATACCCGTCGGGATGTTCACCCCTATGATGTCCTCATCCGAAATGCCCTTGAGCACCTTCACGATGGCACGTAGGCTGTTGCCGTGCGCCGCCACGATGACATCATCATGCTCCCGCAGGCTCTGGCGGATCGTCCCCTCCCAGTAGGGCATCATGCGCGCCACCGTATCCTTGAGGCACTCCGTCAGCGGGATCAGCTCCCTGTCCACCCCGGCATAGCGCGGGTCAGCCAGCGGGGAACGCTCGTCGTCCGGCGCCAGCGGATCGGGCGCAATGTCGTAGCTACGCCGCCACTTCAGCACCTGCGCCTCGCCGTACTTCTCGGCTGTCTCCGCCTTATTGAGGCCCTGCAGCATGCCGTAGTGCTTCTCGTTGAGCCGCCAGGACTTCTCCACCGGCACCCACAGGCGGTCCATCTGATCTAGCACGTGGAAGAGCGTCCGTATGGCGCGCGTGAGCGTGGAGGTGTAGGCCATGGTGAATTTGAAATCCCTCGCCTTGAGGTCCTTGCCGGCCTGTATCGCCTCGGCCAGCCCCTTCTCGGTGAGGTCCACATCCGTCCACCCCGTAAAGCGGTTCTCCAAATTCCACTGGCTCTGCCCGTGGCGTATCAGCACCAATCTCTTCATAGCTATATCCTTTTTCGGTTTTTATTCCTGCGTTCAGACGGCCTGGTACGCTGGCCATCCCTGCAAAGTTAATCATTCTTTCGCTCTCCCCCACCCTCCCGAGGAAATGGGCTTTTCGCAATGCATCGAACAGCCCCCGCCTGGGGGTTCCCTCCGTATTTCTCGGAGAAATACGGAGGGAACCCCTACCCGGAACATGATTACTGGCACTATGAAGGCAGACGAACGACCTCCGCAAACGGGCCTGGCAAAACTGAGTATCCGCCCTTTTTCGTACCTTTGAGGCTACTAAAATCAGCAATCCCATGACCCCATTCCTCAAGCAGGTGGCGCAGGACCTCCTCAAGCAGTGGGGGGTAGAAAAGCTGGGTAGCTCCATGCTCTTCTTCCCCTCTGCCCGTACACGTCTCTCCTTCGTGCAGCAGCTGCATGAGCTACACGAGGGGGCTCTCCTCCTGCCCGAGTGGGGCGACCTGCGGGGCGTGATGGAGCGGCTGACCGGCCTGGAGGTGGTAGAGCCGCTGGCGCTGGTGGGCGAGGTGCACGGCTTCATGATGGAAAAGGGCGTGCTGAAGGATCGGCCGGAGGAGGACTTCGACAGCTTCTTCCCCTGGGCGCAGACCATCCTCTCGGACTTCGACCAGGTGGACAAGTACCGGGTGGATGCCCGGCGGCTCTTCCTGAATATCCGCGACCTGAAGGCCATGGACTCACCGGTGGACTACCTGAGCGAGGAGCAGGTGCAGATACTCAAGGCCTACTTCGGGGAGATGTTCAAGGGCGAGTCGCCCATCACGGAGAAGTACCAGACCATCTGGAATGTTCTCTACGACCTGTACATTCACCTGCAAGAGCGGATGGACGAGTGCAAGCAGTCGTACGAGGGGGCGGTGATCCGCCGGGGGGTGGAGATGGTGCTGGCGGGGGCAGACCTTCGGGACGAAAGGATACTGCCCGAGCGGGTGGCCTTCATCGGCTTCAATGCGCTCAATGCCTGCGAGCAGGTGCTCTTCGACCGGGTGGGGCGAGCGGGAGCAAACACCCGCTACTACTGGAACTACGCGGACTACCTCCTGGACGAGAACCCAGAGGGGCATGAGAGCAGGGCCGTGGTGGAGGAGATGGAGGAGGTCTTCGGACGGCAGGTGCTGGAGGCGCAGCGGGGGGAGGCCACGCCGGAGGACTACTCGCTCGACCTGCTGGAGGAGTTCCGCCGGGTGGAGGGGGCGAAGCGCTACTTCGTACGCAGGCCCAGGGAGGAGGCCGGGCTATTCATCTCGCAGAACCTGAGGGATTTCCCGAGCGCATTGGGGAAGTCCTCGGCCGAGAGCATGCATGGGGCACAGAGGATATGCCTACATGCCACGCCAACCATCCTCTCACAGGCCGAGGCGCTGGGTTCGCTGCTGCAGGAGCTGGAGGGGGAGACCAGCGACTGGAGCCGCACTGTGGTGGTCCTACCGGACGAGTCCTTGCTCTTCCCGGTGCTCGAGCAGATGCCGCAGCACCTGGCCAGGGAGGCGAACATCACCATGGGCTACCCGATGCGCTCTACGCCGGTGTACGACCTGCTGACGGATGCCACGCAGTACCTCCAGCTGGGAGGAGCGGAGGGCGAAATCCCGACGGAGCTGCACGACAGGCTATGGCTCAACCCCATCATGAAGGGCTGGGTAGGCGCACAGCGAAGGGCGGAGGCATCGCCCAGCACGAAGGGGGCGACGAAAAGCTCTTCCCCCGAACCATCAATGTACATAAAGGGGCTACTAGAGGAGCTAGCCAGCGACCATACAAGAACGGATGCCCTCCAGGCCGAGCTGAATCTGCTGGAGCGGATTGCTGAGGGGTGGGCGGAGGACACCCCGCTGGTGTGGCAGGCCTACGTACATAATGCCTACGGGCTGCTGAGCGACCTGCGCACCACCCTGCAACGCATAGGCCTAGAGATTAGCCCGCGGCTACTCCTCCGGCTGCTGCCGCAGGTGTTCGGCTCGTCGAAGCTGCCCATCAAGGGGAGCACGCAGCAGGGGATACAGGTCATGGGCTTTCTGGAGACGAGAAACCTGGACTTCGACCGGGTCATCATCCTCTCGACGAACGAGTCGTACCTACCGGCGCAGCAGCAACGGCCGTCCTTCATCTTCAACTCCCTGCAGCGGCTCTACGGGCTGCCATCGCTAGCCGACCGGGAGGCCATGTACGCCTACTACTTCCACATGGCCATCGCCCGGGCCGAGAGCGTGCACCTAGTATACGTGAACAACGAGAGCCTCGGGCAGGAGGGGGAGGAAAGCCGCTACATCCTCCAGATAAAGCACCTCTGGGGCATGGGGGAACGACTCCGGAGCATAGACTACCTCTTCAACCCGTCGCCCAGCGCGCTGACCCCAAAGAGCGTACCGAAGGCGGGGCCAATCCGTACGCAGCTGGAGGCCTTCCTGCATACGGAGAAGAATGAGGAGGGCAAGCTATCCTTCTCACCCTCGGCCATCAAGAACCTGATTGAGTGCCCGATGCGCTTCTACTACTCCCGCCTGGCCCGCCTACATGGAAGGCGCGATAATGCCACGGGGGAGTTCGACTCGCTGCTATTCGGGAATATCATACACGGCAGCCTCAACGAGCTCTATACACCGCTGGTTAGCCCTGAGGCTAAAAATCCGCGGGTTCTTGAGGCGAAGGACCTAGAGGGGCTGAAAAATGGGGATACCATCCGCCGGACGGTTCGGGAGAAGACGCTCGAGCTGCTGCTGGCGGAGAAGGTGCAACGGGAGGAGGACAACCAGCGGGGACGAACCGCAGCGACCAAGCAGCGCCATCAGCTGGCGGACATCCACCTGCACACGCTGCAGGAGCTACAGATGCAGGTGGCAGAGGGCGTCATCCGGAATGTTATCGAGACGGATATCCACTCCCTAGGGGCCGAAAGC
>PDRH01000007.1 GCA_002748015.1 Bacteroidota bacterium
GATGGGGTTATAGAGGATGTAACCCAGATGGTGCTAAACCTCAAGCAGGTTCGCTTCAAGCGTGTAGGCGATGATAACGATGCCGAAGAGGAGACCGTAACGGTCTCCATCGGCGGACAGGAGGAGTTTAAGGCAGGCTTCATAAACAATTTCCTGACCAACTTTGAGGTCTTGAATACGGACTTAGTTGTATGCCACATGGCACCTACAGTTCGAATAGAGATGAAGCTGAATGTCCGTAAGGGGCGTGGCTATGTGCCTGCTGAGGAGAATACGCCTGACGATTCTACTTTCGGGCTGATTCCCATCGATAGCGTCCATACTCCCATTCGGAATGTGATGTACAAGGTGGACAACTATCGTGTAGCTCAGAAGACCGACTACGAGCGCCTAATGATCGAGATTGAGACCGACGGGAGCATTAATCCGCAGGATGCTCTGACCGAGGCGGCTCATATACTCATCCATCACTTCCTGCTATTCTCCGATGAGCGGATAAGTAGCCCAGAGCTTGAAACAGCTCCGGTAGAGGAATTTGATGATGAAGCCCAGGCAATGCGCCAGTTGCTCAAGTCTAAGCTCCTGGATTTGGAGCTTAGCGTCCGTGCGCTGAACTGCTTAAAGGCTGCTGATGTCGAAACTATCGGTGATCTGGTACAGTATAGTAAGCAGGATCTGCTGAAGTTCAGGAATTTTGGAAAGAAGAGTCTTACTGAGATAGAGGATGTTCTCGAATCCATGGGGTTGAGCTTCTCTATGGACACTTCGAAGTATAAATTGGATAAGGAATAGTGTGCAATGAGACACAACAAGAAGTTTAATCATCTAGGGCGTCAGAGTGCACACCGGGAGTTGATGCTGTCCAACATGGCATGCTCGCTTATAATGCACAAGCGTATCACTACGACAGTAGCAAAGGCAAAGGCACTCCGAATATATGTAGAGCCCATAATTACTCGCTCCAAGAGTGACACGACGCATGCTCGCCGTGTAGCCTTTGCGGATTTGCGAGATAAGCATGCGGTAAAGGAGCTCTTCCGTGAGGTTGCTCCTAGGATTGCTGACCGTCCCGGTGGTTATACCCGCATCGTTCGTACGGGCACTCGCCTGGGGGACAATGCCGAGGTTTGCATCATGGAGCTGGTGGACTTTAACCCTGGCTATACGCAGGCTAAGGCTGCCGCTAGCAAGAAGACCACTCGTCGTTCTCGTCGTTCGTCTGCCAAGAAAACGGTGGAGGCTGCTGCGCCTGCAGTAGAGGCTAAGCCAAGCGAAGAGGAGGCTAATTAGTATTGCGTCCTAGGCACGCATGTTGATGAGAAGGAGGGGGGCTATTAGTTCCCCTCCTTTTGTTTATGGTATATCCAAAAATCTAGTACTATGGGAGCAATAGCGAATATCCATGCAAGACAAATTCTTGATTCGAGGGGAAATCCAACCGTTGAGGTAGAAGTAGTTACAAATACTGGTGCCTATGGTTGTGCCGCTGTACCGAGTGGGGCATCAACCGGAGTACATGAAGCCCATGAGCTGCGTGATGGTGACAAGGAGGTTTATCTAGGTAAGAGTGTAACCCGTGCGGTAGAGAACGTCAACACAGTCATTGCTGAGGCGATCATTGGCCTAGAGGTCTCTGATCAGCGTGTTGTAGATACGGTCCTCATAGAGCTTGACGGAACACCGAATAAGAGTAGGCTAGGGGCTAATGCCATGCTGGGGGTATCTCTAGCAGTGGCGCACGCTGCGGCTGCAGAGAATGGCTTGCCGCTCTATCGTTATGTAGGCGGTGCGAATGCCCATATCCTTCCCGTCCCGATGATGAATATCCTTAATGGTGGTCAGCATGCGGACAACCCTATTGATATCCAGGAATTCATGATAATGCCAGTGGGTGCACCGACCTTCTCGCGAGCACTCCAGATGGGCGTTGAGGTCTTCCATTCTCTTAAGGGGGTGCTCAAGGGAATGAAGCAGTCAACCAATGTGGGCGATGAGGGCGGATTCGCCCCCAATTTGCCGACCCATGAGGCGGTATTGGATACAATCATCCAGGCGATAGAGAAAGCGGGCTATAAACCGGGTGAGGACGTTGCTCTGGCCATGGATGCCGCTGCGTCCGAATTCTACGATGAGGAGAAGAAGCTATACCACTTCGTTTCTACCGGGGAGGATAGGACCTCCTCCGAGATGGTTGCCTACTGGGATGGCCTTGTCTCGAAATACCCCATTCTAAGCCTAGAGGATGGTCTCCATGAGGATGATTGGGAGGGATGGAAGGAGCTTACGGCAAAACTTGGCTCTAAGCTTCAGCTCGTGGGTGACGACCTTTTTGTTACAAACGTAGAGCGTCTCAAGAAGGGCATAGAGCAGCAGTGCGCCAATTCCATTCTAATCAAGGTAAATCAGATTGGTACGCTATCTGAAACTATAGATGCAGTACGTATGGCGGATATTCACGCTATGACCAGCGTTATGAGCCACCGCTCTGGTGAGACCGAGGATACGACCATAGCTGACCTCGCTGTAGCCCTCAGCACTGGGCAGATCAAAACCGGTTCGGCTTCGCGGACTGACCGCATAGCCAAGTACAATCAGCTGCTACGTATAGAAGAACAGCTAGGCCCCATAGCCATGTATCCGGGCAAGGCCTTTAAGTGGAATCGCTAGGAGGTAAATCCAGATAAGAGCAAAGCAAAGAGGGGGGATGCCATGGCATCCCCCCTCGCTTTGTATAGTTCTAGTAGTTGTACTGTTTATCCGTCTCTATTATCCCCTGTACCTAGTTGCAGAGACAGACATCACCATATGCTAGTATTGGCTTGCTTCAGCTCGTAGCATGGCTAGGGCTTGAGCTGTGGGGTGAGCGGAGAGCTCCCGTAGCACCATGAGCATGGTCTTGTTGAGCTCGTTGGCGGGGGCTTCGGCGTGCGTTTTCTCTGCACAGAGGGTTATAAATTGCGATACGTTACCCTTGGCTTGCCGTATTTCTTGCCACGTTGCATCATGTATATACACCTGCTGGGAAAGGTTATGGTTGAACTCTTCCCGCACGGTATCGAGCAGCCTGGCCTCGTACTGCTGAACCGTCATGCCCTCGGTGGGGATGCGTAGCATTAGGGCTTCTGGGCCGATCCGCTCCAGGAGGAGTGCCAATCGCTCTATGGCCTGTAGACGTATGGGGAGGCTAATCTTTCGGGTCTCCACGGCCTCGTGCAATCTGGCCTGCTGCGCCTGGCTTTCTCGCATGCTACGCATGGTGTATATGGCTACGGCTAGCACCAAAAGTCCCGGGATGCACCCGACGAGTATTGCAACTACTATAGACCAAACTGACATATTTCTATCTCTCCATTAGTATTCTCTTACATCCTTCTGAGCAGCGCCACTATTCATCCTTCCCGTAGCGACGGTAGTAGTCAGGGCGTAGGCGCTTGGTGCGCTCTAGGGCCATTTCATGCTGCCACTGGGCGATCCGGGCGAAGTTCCCCGAGCGTAGTATTTCCGGGACTTCTAGGCCACGATATACGGCAGGACGAGTGTACGTAGGAGGGGCGACTAGACCGTCCTGGAAGGAGTCGCTCAGTGC
The DNA here is from genome assembly GCA_002748015.1 of Bacteroidota bacterium. Lineage (GTDB taxonomy): Bacteria > Bacteroidota > Bacteroidia > Bacteroidales > CAJPTX01 > Bacteroides_D. The sequence continues at coordinate 3,587 of PDRH01000007.1, forward strand.
AGAGGTCTCATCGCCAATCGCACCAGGGAGGAGGCGTGCTACTGCATCGACGATGACGGCAGCCGGTAGCTCCCCCCCGCTGAGGACATAGTCTCCAATGCTGATCTCACGGGTTATCAGGTGTTCGCGTACGCGGTGGTCCACTCCCTTGTAGTGGCCGCAGAGGATGACCAGCCTCTTCTTGAGGCTAAGCTCGTTGGCCAGCGATTGGGTGAGTAGCTCCCCGTCCGGTGAGGTGTATATTACCTCTTCGATGGTCTGGGCCTCCTCCTCGCCCTGTAGGTATTCGATGGCTTCGAAGATGGGTTCAGGCTTTAGCACCATGCCGGCATCCGGCCCGTAGGCATAGTCATCCACCGTTCGGCGGGCATCGTGGGTAAAGTCCCGGAGCGAGCGAACCCGTAGGTCTAGCAACCCCTTCTCCCTTGCCCGCTGGACGATGGAGTGGTCCAGCGGGCCGGCGAGTAGTTCGGGCAGAACGCTGAGGATATCTATGCGCATGTCACAAAATGCAAACTATGGGGTAATGTCCTAATCGCTTGGCACCTCGCAGCGGGGGGCTCCTCTGGGGGGCGTTACTTACTACCTAGAGGAATAGCTTGGCCCACTCGTGCTTCTTACGCTCCTTCCACAGCCCGGTATGGTAGGCGTAGCTGGCTATGAGGGGAAGAACTGTAGTCGCCTCGGCGAAGACCATCTGCTCGAAGGTCGTGTCTACCTTCCCCCAGCTGGAGGCCTCTTTGAGGGTGGACGAGGAGCACGCACCGTCACGAACATCAGCCACTGTAATCTGTACGGCATATTTATGCATGGGGACCTCGTGCCCTAGCACCTCTGCGCATACTACGGTGTCCTGGGCGAAGTTCTTGGGCACGCCGCCACCTATCATGAAGAGGCCGGAGACGTTGCCCTTTATCTTGATCTCCGTAAGCTCGCGGAAGTCGCGTACGCTGTCGATGGACATGTGTGCATCCGGGCGTTCTACCTGGTGCATAACGAGCCCGAAGCCCGCGCTGCTATCGCTGAAGGCTGGGCAGAATATCGGTACATTGTTCTCGTAGCACGCCTGGATGAGGCTGTCCTTCTTCACGGCATGCTCGCTCAGGTAGCGGCCCATCTCCCAGATGAACTCGCGCGAGCTGTAGGGGCGTGGCTCGAGGCCATCAGCAATCTGCTTGATGGTGGCATCGCAGGCCTGCAGCTCCTCCTCGTCGATGTAGGTGTCGTATATGCGGTCAATGTACTGCGCCCGGAGCTGGCTGTCATCCACGAAGGGAGTACCCTTGTAGTGCTTGTAGCCGAGAGCCTCGAAGAAGTCCATATCGACGATGGAGGCACCGGTGCTGACAATCGCATCCACCATGTTGTTCTTCACCATATCAACGTAGACCTGCATGCACCCCCCGGCGCTGGTGCTACCCGCGAGGGTGAGGATGGTGGTGCAGTCCTTGTCGGCAAGCATGCGGTTGAGGATGTCGGCGGCGTTGGCCGTATCGCGGGAGGAGAAGGACATGCCCCGCATTGCGTCGATGATGGGGCGAGCATCAAGAGCCTTTATGTCTACGTGTTCTACAACCTCTTTGAGGAGTTCTTTTGCCATGGTTTTATCTTTCTATAGTGCTTTGGGGTCTGTTCTAATCGCTTAGCTGACCGTTTGTAGCTGGTTCTGGAATTTGAATGCAAGCATGCGGTAGAGTAGCTTGGCGGCGAGGAAGTCGGAGGCCTTATCGAGGTCGTTGGGGCATAGCTCGACGATGTCAAAGCCCACAACATTCCGGCTCTCGAACACTTGGCGGAGGAATTGGAGGGTAGGGTACCACTGGAGGCCACCCGGCTCTGGCGTACCCGTAGAGGGGCAGATTGAGGGGTCAAAACCGTCGAGGTCTATGGTGATGTAGACATTCTGGCTCATGAGGTCGATGGCTTTCTGCTCCCAACCGCTTTGCCCGACGATGGCATGCGCCCAGAATACCCTTTGCGGATCAAGGCGTACCTTCTCGCCCGCATCCATGCTACGTATCCCGATCTGAACGATGTCGGCCACCTCTTGGGCGCGGGCCATCACGCAGGCGTGATTGTAGGGCGAACCCTCGTACTCGCTGCGGAGATCGGTATGAGCGTCTATCTGTAGCACGGTGAGATTTTCGTAGTGCTTAGCGTGGGCTTGGATAGGGCCTATGCTTACCGAGTGCTCCCCACCAATGGACACAACGAACTTCCCCTCAGCGATGAGGCGGTCGGCCTCGGTCCTGCTGGCCTCCACCATGGCGGTAGCCGTGCTATCCTCTGTGATGGCCGGAGCGGTCCATATGCCCACGTTGCAGGGCTCGGTGTCAGTCTCTATATCGTAGAGCTCCATGTTGGCCGAGGCTTCGATTAGCGCCTCTGGCCCTTTGTCTGCGCCTTTGACCCACGTGCTGGTACCATCGTAGGGGATGGGTAGCACGGCGATCCGCGCATCTTCATATTTGCAGAGTTCCTCGGGTAGATCGCCGAATGAAAGCATAGTCTATATTTGGGGTTATGGGTCGGACTTGCAGGGACTAAAATCCCGCGAATATAGCGTTTTTAGATTTACCCATGCTCGGCGATAACCTCCAGAAGGGTGAGAAGCGTGGCGCAGGATTTCTCGAAGGAGGGGATGGGGAGGAACTCGCAGTGGGAATGGAAGTTGTGCGCTCCGGTGAAGAAGTTGGGGGTCGGTATGCCCTGCGTGGAGAGGTACGAGCCGTCGGTGCCACCACGCATGGCCAGCGTTTGGGCCTCAATGTGTAGGCGCTCCATGGCCTCATAGAGGTGATCTACGCAGTGGCGGTTCTGCTCGTTGAGGGCATCCCGTATATTGCCGTATATATCGTCTATACGCAGGCTTATTTGCGCGCGGGGATAGCGCTTCTGCATCAGCGCCACCGCTTCGGCAATGTACTGCTTCTTCTCCTGGTAGCCCTGCAGGTCATGGTCCCGTATGTCGAGGCTAAGCGCTGCCTGCGCCGGGGTTGCTTCTATGCTATAGAGCCACGTATAGCCCTCCCGTCCCTCTGTGTTCTCTGGGGTCTGGAGGCGGTCCAGCTGGTTGGCCAGGTCTACGGCTATGAGGCTAGCGTTCACCAGCACGCCCTTGGCGGCCATGGGGTGTGCGCTTACGCCCTTAATGCTGATGTCTACGGAGGCCGCGTTGAAGGTTTCGTAGACCAGCTCGCCGATCTCGCAACAGTCAAGCGTATAGGCGAAGTTTACGGGGAAGCGCGTGAGGTCTAGCATCTTCACCCCACGTAGGCCGATCTCCTCATCGGGGACGAAGGCGATGTAGATGTCCCCATGCTCTAGCTCTAGCCCCTGGTGTAGTAGGGCGACCACGGTCATGATGGAGGCCAGGGAGGCCTTGTCGTCTGCCCCGAGGACACTCGTGCCATCGGAGACGATGAGGTCCTCCCCGATGTAGTGACGGATTTCTGGATGTTCGTCCTCACGGATGTATATCCCCGCTTTGCTATTGAGGCAGATGTCGCCCCCCGTATGGTGTACAATACGGGGGTGTACTTCCGGGCTAAGCCCGATATCTACCGTATCGAGGTGGGCGCATAAACCCACTGCTGGCAGATCGCGCTGGCTGTTGCTGGCTATGCGTGCCGTAAGTACGCAGTGTTCGCTGAGGTGTACATCCTCACATCCGGCGTTCAGTAGCTCGCTCTGGAGGAGTTGCGCTAGCTGCCATTGCCCTTCCGATGAGGGGACTTCAGCGGCGGCCGCATCGCTCTGCGAGGGGATGGCAACGTAGCGAAAGAAACGTTCGGTAAGCTGCTCGCCTAGCCCGCAAGCTAGGGCTTCTTGTACTGTCATATGGATTGTGGATGGTGCTGGTTTAGCCGGAGAGGACTACTCGCCGAAAAGGAGCATAACCGCAGTCTGGTTGATATGTCCGATGTAGCTTTCGCCGTACGAGCTGAAGCCAACGGTAGGTATATATGCGAATAGCTCGCCGTAGGCCTTGGTCTGTTGCTTCGAGCGCAGCTCGAGCGTACGTAGTATGCAGTTGAAGTTTATGAGCGCAGATACCGGACCAAAGGCTTTCAGCTTTTGGTCGAGCGCTTTCTTGGTGTCCTCAACGATGTCCTGCGCCTCTAGCAGCTCTAGCTCCATCCCCTCGTGCATGGCGCAGTAGAATTGTAGCTTGCTCCCATCCGCTTGCCGCGGGCTACGCACGAAGTAGTCGTCGCCGATATCCAGGCCGACTGGGTGAGCGGAGAAGTTGGCATTTACGTCGCATTTCCCATCCTTGCATCCCGAGAGGGCATGGTACTCCTCGAGCGCGGGCTTCCCGTTGAACTCGATGACGCAACGGTTCTCCTCGTCCACCGCCGTAACCGTGAGCTTTTGCTGCGTGCTTATGAAGCTCTGGGTCTTCAGGATGTCGAACTTCACGCGGCTCTTGATGAGGCACAGGACGGCCGCATCAGTGTAGCATTCCCCGTTGGCAAAGAGGTGCGTCGCCTTGAAGGCCAGGTCATCGCCCGCCGAGCCACCCACGAAGCTAATGTTCGTTAGGTCGCCTATACGCTCGTTAATGGTCTCCTCGCGCTTGCTGAGCCCATCGATTAGGACAAGGCCAATATGCTTGCTGGGGTCCAGGGTGGCGAGGTCCTCTCCGAAATGCCCCTTGAAGGCCTCAAATGCCCGCTCTACAGGCTTCTCCGTGCTAATATGCTCGAGTACCTCAATATGCAGGTCCTCCACTATTGCGCTGTCAAGAGCCATGGCCACAACCGAGCCTTCTAGCATCCGTCCAGAGATGATCTCACCGCTGGTGGTGCAACCCAACGTGGGGACTCTACCCAGGGCTTCGTATAGCTCTGCGCTGAGTTCATGGGGGCTTATGGAGGGGGAGGCGTAGACCTGAAGCAACCTGCAGTCAAAGCCTGCTAGCTGGCCTTTCAAATCGGCTACGACATCCGCCACTGCTTTCTTCGTGGAGTATATAACTTTTGCGCTCATCTTCCTGTCTACTTACTTGCTTAGTACGATGTTAAACTGCTGGGCTACCTCATGGATCTTCGCTATCATCTCATCGGTGTCCGGGGTGCTACTCGTTATCTTATCGGGTATGATACCCTTGAGTATGAGCTTTACCTTGATGTTGCTCTCCTGCAGTTTATCACCGTTGGCCTTCTTGGCTATTAGCTCATCGATTAGCTGTTTGGCTCTTCCCATAGTTCCTTGCTTGTTTGTCCTTGTTGAATACGCCTCTACTTTGCTATCCCTAGCATCCGCTGGTGCACACCTGAGAGAATGAAAGGGCTACGAAGTTAACGATTTCCTTAGAAAGATGCAAATATGTGGTGCTGGGGCAGTACGCTTTCGCTCTGCCTTTTGGGCCCCAGCCCCTATGGCTGGATGGCGGCTTTACTTGTTCATCCCCTGCAAATTCGGTGGTGGCTCGTAGCGCCAAGAGTAGCAGATGCATCCGCTAAAACCACCTGATTTAAAGTACTTTGCCCATTAGGAGGTCTACTAGATTAACCACTAGCCAGATTTAGCGTATATTTGCCCCGTTTTAGCGTGGGCGGGTATCTTTTTAGCACCCGGAGCCCCGCAGATGGTTGGTCTAGCATAAAAGAGGAGTATGAGCGGGAGGAGTGAACGTAGGAGGCATTTGCGCTATCGGTTTGAGCGCTTCATGAGCAAGGGGCCGAGGTCCATCCTGTTGAGCCTGTTTGTGGCTTTCATGGTGGCTTTCGGTACTATAGCC
>PDRH01000008.1 GCA_002748015.1 Bacteroidota bacterium
CCCCACTTAGCGCACACCTCATCGCATTTCTGCGTCGAACCATCATCGACTACAATCACCTCAAAGCAATTCACCCCCTGATGCGAGAGGCTCTCCAGAAGCTCATCAAGCTCCCCCGGCCGATTATACACCGGCACGACTATGCTAAACAGAATATCATTCTCAACCATCAGCTGACCCTTATCCTAGTTCTCTTGCGCTACAAGCTGCGAAGCTACATAAGCCTGTAGACCGGCGTAATCATCAGCATCAAACCAACGGATTTCATCATCCCTTGCCCACCAACGGAGCTGGCGCTTGGCGTACCTCCGCGTATTTATCCGTATCCTCTCTACCGCCGCGTCCCGGCTAATTCGCCCTGCAAAGTAAGAGAAAAACTCCGTATAGCCAACGGTTCGTAGGGCAGGATTCCCCTCGTAAGCCCACAGCCCACGGGCTTCAGCCTCTAGGCCAGCCTCCAGCATAATCTCCACGCGGCTATTTATCCTTGCGCAGAGTTCCTCCCAATCGCGCGATATACCCACCTTAACCACCCGGAAAGGGCGCTCCGGCTTTGGTCGCCCCAGCCAGCTGCTATAGGGCTTACCCGTCTGGAGGCACACCTCAAGGGCACGCAGAACCCGCGCCCCGTTCTGCCGATCTATCCGCTCCCAGGTTGTAGGGTCAAGCCGTGCAAGCTCTGCTCCCAGAGCATCTACCCCTTCCGCCGCCAAGCGCTCGCTAAGGCTATGCCGTAGGGTGGGATCAGGCTCCGGGAGATCATCCATACCACGGCAAACCGCATCCACGTACAGCATACTCCCCCCGCAGAGCACTGCGCTATCTGACCGCTCGAAAAGCTCCTCAAGGACGGCAAGCGCATCCTGCTCATACTGCCCGCAGCTATACCGCTCGTCAACACTCCTATGCCCTAGCAGATGGTGTGGCGCTACGGCCAGCTCCTCCTCGCTTGGGTAGGCAGTGCCAATACGCATCTCACGGAAGCACTGACGTGAATCAGCATTGACAACCCCACAGCCCAAATCCCTGGCCAAACGGATACTTACGCTGGTTTTCCCCACACCCGTTGCGCCAAGCACCACGACCAGCGACTTCATGCCCTACTCATCATACAGCTCGTCATCCTCCTCATAGTCCTCGTCTTCCGCCCCAATCATCATGCGCAGCAGCTCTATATCCGCCCGGTTGGTCGCCAGCTCATCACCGCTAGCCGAGGGGTTCTCCCCTTCCGCAAATATGCAGCTCACAGTCCCACTCCCCGCCTCACGCTTCTCCGTGAGTTCAAGAGTGAGGTTGCGCTCCGAAAGAATGTCAAAACAGTATATCAGCCTTTGCCCCACCTCATTCACCACCTCCCGCACCAGGATTTGCTCCATCGGTATCGCAGGTAGATCCGTATCATTCTCCATGTCCATCTCCGTAAGCTCCATCAGGGGCTGGTAGTCCTCCGTTGTCGTGAAGAAGCTCGCAAGCCCCACGCCCTCAAGCTGCAAATCCCTACGCAGGAAATGGTGAAACTCGAGGAAGGACATACAGGGCGTCAAGCAGTAGTCACGGACAAAATGCTCATCCTCAGGATTTAGAACACGGAAGACATAGTACATAGCATTGGGCTTATTTGGTATAGCAGTTAACAAGTCTCAACTGCAATTGTTCTAAGCCCCCTAGATCTCGCAGGGCACCGAGAACTCCCAACGTAGGCCATTTCCCCCCCTACTCTGATGCAACTCGCTACCCATCAAACGGACAAGTTGGCTGGCCGTCTCATGGCTAAAGGTACGGTCAACGCGAGCCGACTCATCCGCAGGCTCGCAGCCTCCCCCATGCTGATGCACAAAGAAGCATAGCTCCTCACCCACGCCTTCACGGGCAGGCTCGCACCCAAAGAGCAGGCTCTCCGCCGTACCAGAAAGCAAGGCTGAGCTCAGCGAGAGCTCTAGCACCGCGCTAATCTTGCCCTCATCGGCACAAATATGCGAAGGCATCCCTTCTGGTAGGGCAAATACTATCGGGATATCCATATCCACCTCAGCGGCCATGCGAATCATCCGTTCTTTTACGCGGTGAAGCATCGCCACCACCAGGAATTCGCTACGCTCAAGGCGAATCGCTCCACCCTGTATCATGTTCAGCGTCATGACGTTGTTCACGGTACGATTTAGCGCCTCCGCATTGCTCCGAATTAGCCGTAGCACCTCCGAAACCTCCCCCGCATCTGCATCCACCGGAGTCATCTCCGCCTCGCTGGCCACGCTGAGGTACTCGCTCAAACCAACAATCGCATTCAGGGGCGTACGCATCTCATGGCTCATATTAGCAAGCAAACGGCTGGTGGCCTCCTGTTCTTCCTCCTCTTCACCCCTTCTCGCAGCAATTCCAGGAATCGTTACCTCTGCTATCCCTCCACCAGCAAGCGTTGCAGATACCCCCGCAGCCGAAGCATGCGCCTGCGACCGCCCCGAAGCACGAGCACGAAGCAAGCTAGGGGCTCGGACGGAAACAAAGTAAATACCCAAAAAGCTCAGCAGCAGCAAGCTCAGCAGCACAACTTGCCCCTCAAGCTCATATTTCCACGGCGATGTGCTAGACCTCCGTATCTTCGCACGGGTAAAGCCATCGTTAGCATGCCCCCTTTGCCTGTGCAGTATATCCTGCCCCCTACTAACTATCTTCTTCTCCACATGCGCCGCCCGCCTCGCTGCCCCACGCCCCCCACGATCCTCCAAAACGGGCGCACGGTCAACTGCAGCAGCTGAAACCCCGGAATGCGACAAGTAGCCCATGGGGTAGAGGCTCAAAAGCGTACCAGCATCCCCTGCAGCATAGCGCTTAGCGTAAAGCTCATGCAGCAGCACCTCCACTTCCCTACTCAGCAGGGAAATCGTATCATGCTGCCTAGCGATCACCTCCGCCTGCTCCAGCAACAGCTCATTCCGCCAATCCATCCGTTCGGCCAAGCCCCAATCCTCACCCTGCAAGCGTCCCTCCATACCCATACGCTCACGCCATATATCATAGGTATCAGCACTAGCATTGCTGGACATAGAACGCTTTGACTTCCGGCTATTTGCAAGGAGACGAGGGTCATCAGTTTGCCCCTTCCTACGGCTGGTAGCTACGTTAGGCGACGACGCTTGCTGCTTGGGCCTAGTATCCCGGGGTTTTGCGGATCGCGAAGGCTTGGCACGCCTCGGGGCAACACCCTGCCCTTCATCCTTAAGCTTACCCTTGAGTTGCAGCTTGGCAAGCTCCGCTATATTCTGCGGATTGTAGGAGAACACCCAATTCACATTCGCCTGCGCATTGGCCGTATAGGGGAAGGAGACCATCCATCCATCGCCAAAGTAGGGTTGTTCGCTGATAACCAGCACAGGACGCCCCCGAAAATACGCGTACACCGCCTCCAGACGCTCCACCGACCCCTTGGCCACATAGACTATATTCGGGAAAGGCCCTTTGGAACGCTTCCCCTCGCTGAAGTCCTTCGTATTAACGACGCGGACCCTACGCTTACCGATCTTTCTGGGCTTACAGTAGCTAGAAAGCTGCTTCCAGAAGTTCGCATCGGCCCCTACCAGCTCAATCGTTATCGGACGCCGTATACCTTTCCTCCATTCCACCCCTTGGGCAAACATCCAAATGTACTCGATACGCCGATCAACCTCGCGCCCCCCCAGCATCCTATCCACATGCTCAGACAGCAACGCCGACTCACCGGATGCCAAGGCCACCGCCCCAGCATCTTGAGCATAAGACATGGCCCCGTAGGCTAAAAGTCCCAGGGCCAGCAACATATTCAGTACTACAATACGCACGTAGCGTGATATCCAAAACATACCATACAGACTAGCAATACAAAAGTACTTCTTTCCGGCAATCTACAAGTACATCCCCCCATCCTTTTCCACCAACCCGCCCAATATGTACGTTAACCCCCCTATTCAGCGATACGAGAAGGACAGCGCAGCAGCGAAAAGCCCCCCATCGCAGACGAGCCGCAGGTGAGCTATCCCCCGCACGAAGCAAAGCAAAACTGACCGAAAAAAAGGGGATGGCCATTAGACCATCCCCCCTCCTAAGCCTCAGTAGGTACTCGGCTACAGTATGCTATACGCTACCGTCAAACCAGCCATAACGATGCTCACCATGCTCATGAGCTTAATCAGAATGTTCAGGCTAGGACCAGACGTATCCTTGAAGGGGTCGCCCACCGTATCACCAGTTACCGATGCCTTGTGCGCATCGCTACCCTTGCCACCGAAGTGGCCCTCCTCGATGTACTTCTTCGCATTATCCCAAGCACCACCAGAGTTGGCCATGTAGGTAGCCAGCACGAAGCCTGTTCCCAGACCACCCACCAGCAGACCCATAACGCCAGATACCCCAAATATGGCACCAGTAGCGATCGGAATCAGGATGGCCAGCGCCGCCGGCATTATCATCTCTGCCTGCGCAGCCTTGGTCGAAATCTCAACGCAACGAACGTAGTCGGGCGTACCCGTACCCTCCATAATGCCGGGGATAGTCCGGAACTGGCGACGCACCTCCTCAACCATCTTCTGCGCCGCGCGCCCTACGGCGTTCATCGTTAGCCCCGTGAAGATGAAGGCGAGCATCGAACCCAGGAATACCCCCACCAGCACCTTGTAGTTCATCAGCGTTACATCAAACCAGGCCATCATGTCGGTAATCTCAGCATGCCGTACCTGCTCGAGCGTCAGCGGCTCCCCGAAGGCCGTCAATACCTCCTTGCCATTCTCCAGTAGGTGCTTGATGGAGATCTTTATCTCCTCAATGTACGAAGCAAGTAGCGCAAGAGCAGTCAGAGCGGCAGAGCCAATGGCAAAGCCCTTACCCGTTGCGGCCGTAGTATTACCCAGAGCATCCAGGGCATCCGTACGGCGACGCACCTCGGGATCCAGACCGCTCATCTCGGCATTACCACCTGCATTATCAGCTATCGGCCCGTAGGCATCCGTAGCCAGCGTTATCCCCAGGGTAGACAGCATACCCACAGCGGCGATACCAATACCGTAGAGACCCAGCGTGTAGTTCTGCGCATCGAAGCCAGAGGCAAACAGGTAGGAGAGCGTAATACCCACAACGATGGCCAAAACGGGAATAGCCGTAGAAATCATCCCCAGACCCATACCGCTAATGATTACGGTAGCATGGCCCATCTCGGCGCTCTCGCTCACCTTCTGCGTCGGCTTGAAGCTATGCGAAGTGTAGTACTCCGTACTCTTACCAATAATTATCCCCACCAGCAGACCAACAACCACCGCGCAGGAAATCCAGAACCAGTTATCCAGCCCCAGGAAGTACATAATCCCAAAGGTTGCCGCAGAAATCAGCACGCTGCTTAGCCCCACCCCTACGCTCAGCGCAGAGAGCAGCTGCTTCATAGTGGCATTTTCCTTCGTGCGAACCGCAAAGATACCTATAATCGACAGTACGATACCCACTGCAGCGATCATCATCGGAGCAAACACCGCCTTGAGCTGCATATCGCCACCGGTCTTGAAGGCCGCCGCCCCCAGCGCCATCGTCGCCAGGATACTACCGGCGTAGCTCTCGTAGAGGTCTGCCCCCATACCAGCCACATCGCCCACGTTGTCGCCCACGTTGTCCGCAATGGTAGCGGGGTTACGCGGGTCATCCTCCGGGATACCAGCCTCGACCTTACCCACTAGATCAGCCCCCACGTCGGCCGCCTTGGTGTAGATACCCCCACCCACACGTGCGAACAGCGCCTGCGTCGATGCACCCATACCGAAGGTAAGCATCGTCGTCGTCATGATGATGAGCTTGTAGCCCGGCTCGGTCTCCTCCATGTAGTAGTCCAGCACCAGGAACCAGACCGCCACGTGCAGCAGCGCCAAGCCCACAACCGTCAGACCCATTACCGAACCGGAACGGAAGGCCACCGTCAGGCCCTTGTTGAGTGACTGGCTCGCCGCATAGGCCGTCCTAGCCGAGGCGTTGGTGGCCGTCAGCATACCGATGTAGCCGGCCAATGCGCTGAAGAGACCACCAGTGAGGAACGCAAAGGGTACCCACTCGTTCTGCACATGCAGCACGTAGGCCAGCACGGAGAAGAAGGCCGCCAATACCATGAAGGCGATGAACACCACCTTGTTCTGCTGACGGAGGTAGGACATTGCGCCCTTTCGCACGTAGGAAGCAATCTCCTTCATGCGGTCGTTACCCTCGCTCGAGCGCATCATGCTCTTGTAGAAATAGAAGGCCGCCACTAGCGCTATGACCGAGCTTATCGGTACCAACCAAAACAGTTGCTGTATCATACTTTCTTTAGGTTAAATGCTTAACAACTCCTTTACAAAGACATATATCTATTTTCTCCACTTATGCAGGATAAACAACGAAAAACCTACTGGCCTAGCTCGGAAGGCCTGTCAGCAGGAACAGCTCAATCATAAAAAACCCCCTCCTCATGCCCATCCTTAACCACCCGAAACTCACCGAAGAGCCAGAACGCCTCAGCGTACTTCTTGAGGTAGAAGAGAACGTAGCGAATATCCAGGTTAATCGAACGGCTCACCCTCGGACTGTAGGCCACCTCGCCTATCAGCCCCTCGGAATTCGCATCGAAGCAGAGACCTATCACCTCCCCCCGAGCATTGAAAATGGGGCTACCGCTATTCCCACCCACAACATCGTTCGTCGTCAGGAAGTTCAAGGGCATTTCCCCGGCCGAAGTTGCATAGGAAAAGTAATCCTTACGGCTACAAAGCCCCCTAAGGCGTTCGTCCACCTCAAAGCCCTCGAGCTGCTCACCCTCCCGCAGCACCATCTCCTCAAGGCTCGTAGCAGGGCCAAAGTTCTGAACGGCATCAGGGCTATACCCCTCTACACGACCATAGCTAAAACGTAGGGTGCCATTGGCATTGGGGTACATCCGCACCTTCCCCTCCCGGGCCATCCATGCCGCCTGGTAGAGGCGTTGCCCCTCCTCTAGCTGCGGCAGTAGCCCCTGCAGCACCTGCAACGCTTCCCACATCTTGGCATGAGTAGATAGGCAGAGCCGCATCCCCAGATCCTGCTGCAGATACTTCGCCTTCGGGCGGCGCAATAGCTTCTTCAGGCGATCCGGGCTGACGAAGGCCGACTCCCTGAATAGCTCATCGACAAAGCGATCTATATCCCCGCCGAAATCGCTATCTATCAGGGCATAGAAAGCCGGCAAGTCCTCCCCCTGCAGCTGCTGACGCAGGAGCTTAAGCATGGTGCTAGCCATCTCCCGATCCGTTGCCACATCGTAGTCCCTATACAGCTCCTCTATGGCCTCCCCGCTGAGCCCTGTGATGCGGTCGATTGCCTGGCTATCCTCCCTTTCAAGGGCTGCCTGCAAGCCCCGGAAGCGGCTAGCTATACGGTAGAAGCCGAGGCTATTAGCCAGCCCCTCCCTATAGTAGAGAACCCGGCGGATGGCTGGGCTACGCTGCAGGGTAGCCCTACGAATTCGATCCGTGGCATCCAAATACTTCCCCATGCCCTTCTGCCTAGCCAGCCAGCTGGCCAGCGCCCTCTCCTCCTTCCGCTTCACCTCCAGCGTCTTCATACGGCGTATAGCTGCGTTCTCACCGACAGCCTTCCTACGGAGATTCTCGCTCTGGGCATAACGGGCAGCATACTTGAGGGCCACCGCCGGCGAGGCTTCCATATGGCGTTTCCAGACCCTCCCCCTGGCCCCGAGTATACGCCCCACGGTCGGGTTGATTAGCTGCATTCGCTGCTGCAGCTGCGCCACGGTCAGGTAGCGCTCGGTGCGTCCTGGGTAGCCAAGGCTCATGGTAAAATCCCCCTCCTTGTACCCATCAATGCAGACCTTCAGATTCCAGCGGGGTGTATAGGGCACATTGCTCTCGGCGTAGGTTGCCGGCTTACGCTCTGCATCGGTGTATATACGCAGCAGGGCAAAATCACCCGCATGGCGAGGCCACTGCCAGTTCTCCCCTTCGCCTCCAAACTGCGCAATGCGCTGCGGGGGAACCGCCACTAGGCGGATATCCCGGAAGGTCTGGTACTCCACCAAATGCCAGGTGCTACCCGCACGAAGGCGCACCAGCTCCGCCTCCCAGCCCGACTTCTTCTCGGCCGAATCTATCAGCCGCTGCCCTGCGGCACGCACCAGCGAGTCCCGCTCCTCTTGGGTTGCATCCCCGACGAAGGAGAGTATCTGCCGGCTCACATCCCTAACCACCCGGGTAAAACGTACGCTCAAACCCGGGAGCGGGATTTCCTGCAGGCGCCCCGCTGCGCAAAAGCCCTCCTCTATGTAGTTCTTCTTCTGGGAACTCAGCGCCTGAAGGTTCGATAGTATGCAATGCTGGTTCGTTAGCACCAAGCCCTGGGCTGATACCACCGCCCCCGTCCCCCCGTTGCTCAAGTGGCAGACAGCGTCCTCAACGCTCGACCCATAGACGGAGTAAAGCTCATCAAAATCCAGCTCCATCCCCCTGTCCTTGAGGGTGTCACGTAGCCCCTCCCGCATCTCAGGGAGAAGCCATAGCCCCTCGGCCGCCCCAGCCCGTAGAGAGCAAAGCAGGACCAATAGCAACAGGGGAAAACGCACAGAACGGAAAGCGCTACGCATAGAAATCGACGATTTTCATTCGGGCAAAGATACGCAAAAATCCGCATTAACGAACAGCCCCGGGCGAAGTTCACCGGCAAAGTTCCCTACGGGCAAAGCAAGACCCCGAAAGTTCTAGGAAATCCCACTTCCGAAAATCACCAATAAATATTGATTATCGCCACGCCCCCATGCAATAATACCAAGCGGGAAAGGTAGGACAACCCGTCGGGATGGGCAGGGGTGGAAACCGCCCCGCATGGGCAGCCCCTCCGAATTTCTCCTAGCGGAAACTCGGAGGGGCTGCCCATGCGGAGCACAGGATAAGGGAGGGTATATAGTGCTGAATACCTGCGCTTTAAGGCGGGAAATAGACTGTAAGATATCGAGCAAAAGGCGACAAATAGCAGGAATCCTCGAAAGCATCAGCAAGAAGGCGCATTTCGAGGCCGGGATGGGGGCAGAGCTGCGGCGATCGTACGGGAACGGGGCGGCCGGAAGCGGATAGGGGGCGAAGGCGGAAATAGGGAGTTAGGGTAGAACTAAAAATATCGCTACCTTTGGGCTATGAAACGTCCGCTTACTGTGGCTACGCTGCTCATGGCGATTGTACTACTCTGT
>PDRH01000009.1 GCA_002748015.1 Bacteroidota bacterium
GGCGGTGACGAATGCGCAGTATGACCGCTTCCTGGCCGCCATGGAGGCGGAGGGGGGCGATGCATGGGAGTCGGTGAAGCTAAGCGGATCACGTAGCCCCTTTCTGAGCGAGGGGTTCAAGGGGGCTGACCAGCCCGTGGTGATGGTCTCCCATGGGGATGCGCTGGCCTTCTGCCGGTGGATGGGCCACGGCGTAGCCCTCCCAACCGAGGCGCAGTGGGAGTACGCCTGCCGCGCAGGGGCGACGACGAGGTATAGCTGCGGGGATGATATGGGGCCGGAGCATGCGAATTTCTGGGGGAGCGTCTGGGAGGAGGGTGGTGTTGGTGTAGCCAGCCGTACGCGCGCTGCGGGGCAGTACGGGGCGAATGCCTTTGGTCTGTACGATATGCATGGCAACGTTTGGGAGTGGTGCGCCGATTGGTATGGCGAGGGCTACTATGGGAACTGCCGGGGGAGGGAGATGGAGGGGGAGCTGGTGGTCGATCCGGCTGGCCCGCCTATGGGTAGTTGCCGCGTGGGGCGGGGTGGTAGCTGGCGCACCTTTGGATCGTCCTGCCGCAGTGCGTTTCGGGCGAGGTTTATTCCTGGAATTCGGAATGACATCTTGGGATTCCGGGTCGTAGCTCCCCTTGCGCCCTAGGCTTGCGGGGGGCTGGCTTGTCGATGCGTCGGGTGGTGTGGCCTGCTGGGGTGATTATCGCTAGGGTTCGGGGTGTCGGTGTAGCCAGAGTTGCGGTTTTGGGCTGGGCGGTTTGCTGTCCATCCTAGGTAAATCCATTTGAAATAGCTACCTTTGCCCTCTGTAAAAAGGATTACAAGCAATCGATGTCAGATAAAAAGGATAGTAAGACCCCGCGCTGCGCGATGTGCGGTAGGCACTACGGCGAGGAGGGTACTGTACTCATAGAGGGGCGTGATGGCTACGTCTGCCCGGCGTGCGTGGAGGAGATCCACCACCTGATGGAGGACGAGCTGCAGGACATAGCGCCCAGTAGCGATGGGTTGAGCGTGCGGGAGCTGCTGCCCCCGCGGGAGATGAAGGCCTTCCTGGACCGCTTCGTGATAGGGCAGGATAGGGCCAAGCGCTACCTCTCGGTGGCGGTGTACAACCACTATAAGCGGATAATGCAGGGGGGGCAGCCAAAGAAGGGGGAGAGCGAGGGGGAGGAGTTTGCCGATGTGCAGGTGGAGAAGAGCAACATCCTGATGGTGGGACCCACGGGTACGGGGAAGACGCTGCTGGCGCGGACCATTGCGAAGATGCTGCACGTGCCCTTCACCATAGTGGATGCGACGGTGCTCACCGAGGCAGGCTACGTGGGCGAGGACGTGGAGGGGATACTCACGCGGCTGCTGCAGGATGCGGACTACAAGGTGGAGCGGGCCGAGATGGGCATTATCTTCATCGATGAGATAGACAAGATCGCCCGCAAGAGCGACAACCCGTCCATCACGCGGGATGTGTCGGGCGAGGGTGTGCAGCAGGCGCTGCTGAAGATGCTTGAGGGGACGGTGGTGAACGTGCCGCCGCAGGGCGGGCGTAAGCACCCCGACCAGAAGTTCATCCAGGTGAATACGCACAACATCCTGTTCGTGTGCGGGGGGGCCTTCGAGGGCATAGAGCGTCGGATTGCCCAGCGCATCAACAAGAAGGTGGTGGGCTACGGGGCGAGCCGGGAGCAGCAGAAGGTGGAGAAGGAGGAGCTGCTCCGCCACATTGCGCCGCAGGACCTGCGGGCCTACGGGCTGATACCTGAGCTCATTGGTCGTTTGCCGGTGCTCACCCACCTCGACCCGCTGACGAAGGACACCCTGCGGCGCATCCTGACCGTGCCGGAGAATAGCATCGTGCGGCAGTACAAGCGCCTCTTCTCCATGGATAGCATCGCGCTGCGGATAGACGATGAGGTGCTGGACTACGTGGTGCAGAAGGCGGTGGACTACAAGCTTGGCGCCCGGGGGTTGCGCTCCATCATGGAGGCGATTCTGATAGATGCCATGTACGAGCTGCCGGGGACGGGTGCGACGGAGTGCCACATCGACCTTTCGTACGCGGAGGAGGCCCTGGGGCGGGAGCATTTTGCGGGGGTGGAGTAGGGTGAAAGCATAATTGTTCTAACTTTGTCGGGGTGGATTGGCCCCATCGGTTGCGGATGCTGCCAAGGATAAGAGGATTATAGGTATGGATATAAAAATACGGAAAGGCCTAGATATTAAGCTTGTAGGGCAAGCGGAGAAGGTGTACGATCGCCTGGAGACCCCGGGCGAATACGCCCTGTACCCTACGGATTTCCCGATGCTGGTGCCCCGTCTGCGGGTGCGTGAGGGGGATGAGGTGAAGGCCGGTTCGCCGCTCTTCGTGGATAAGAAGAATGAGGCCATCTGCTTTGCCTCGCCAGTTAGCGGGACAGTGAAGCAGATACTGCGGGGCGAGCGTCGGCGTATAGAGAAGGTGATTGTTAGCTGCGCAACGAAGGAGCTAGAGTATGAGGACTTCGGGGCGGAGCATCCCGCAGAGATGGCGCGAGAGGCCATTGTGGAGAAGATGCTACGGGGGGGGGTCTGGCCGTTGATACGCCAGCGCCCCTTTAATGTTGTGGCCGATCCGGGTGTTACCCCGAGGGATATCTTCATTTCGGCCTTTGACAGCGCGCCGCTGGCCCCTGACCTCGACTTCTCGCTCAAGGACAACGGCGAGAGCTTCCAGCTGGGCGTAGACGTTCTGGCTAAGCTTACGGACGGGGGTGTACACATAGGCGTTAGCGGCGGGTACAAGCCGGCGAAGGCCTACGGGGAGGCGCGGGGGGCCACCGTGCACACCTTCTCGGGGCCGCACCCCGCGGGGAATGTGGGTGTGCAGATTGGCCAGGTGGCACCGGTGTCCAAGGGGGAGGTGGTCTGGACGATCAGCCCGCTGGACGTGGTGATAATCGGTCGCCTGTTCGCAACGGGCACCTACGATGCGCGCCGGATCATCGCCGTGGCGGGGAGCATGATAGAGAAGCCGCGCTACTACACGACCTACATCGGTGCGCCCCTCTCGCAGCTGCTGGCTGGCCAGGTGAAGGAGGGGGAGAAGAAGGCCCGTATCATCAGCGGGAATGTCCTCTCGGGCGTTAAGACCGGGGCGGACGAGTGGTTGCACTACTACGCCAACATGGTTACGGCCATCCCCGAGGGGGATCACTACGAGTTCATGGGCTGGCTCGCACCGGGCTTTAAGAAGTTCAGCGCGTCGCGCCTGTTCCCGGCCTTCCTGATGCCGAAGCGGGTGTACGACCTGGATACGAATATGCATGGTGGGGAGCGCGCCTTCGTGGTTACGGGCGAGTTTGAGCAGGTGATGCCTATGGACATCTACCCTAACCAGCTGCTGAAGGCGATTCTGGCGGGGGATATAGAGGCGATGGAGAACCTCGGGATATACGAGGTGGCCGAGGAGGACTTTGCGCTCTGCGATTTCGTGAGTACCTCCAAGATTGAGGCGCAGGCCATCGTGCGCGAGGGTCTCAATCAGATGATACGTGAAATGTACTAATAACTGGGAGCGAAAAAGATGGGACTAAGATCCGCACTCGATAAGATAAAGCCGAATTTCCTGCCCGGTGGGAGGTTCTCGTACCTGCATTCGACCTTTGATGCGTTTGAGACCTTCCTCTTCACGCCCGACACGGTTACGCAGCACGGTAGCCACATTCGGGATGCTGTGGACCTGAAGCGTACGATGATCATGGTGGTCATAGCGCTGATGCCGGCGCTGGTTTTCGGGTGGTATAATATTGGTTTGCAGCATGCGCTGATGCTGGGTGAGCCTGCAGAGGTTTGGCCGTGCATATGGTATGGTTTTCTGCAGATGCTGCCGGCCATCGTGGTCTCGTACGTGGTGGCGCTGGGCATAGAGTTTGGCGTGGCGCAGGTTCGGGGGCATGAGGTGAACGAGGGGGTGCTGGTTACGGGTATACTCGTGCCGATGATCATCCCGATAGACCTTCCCCTCTGGATGCTTGCGCTGGCGGTGGCCTTCGCTATAGTCTTCGGCAAGGAGATATTCGGCGGTACGGGGATGAATATTTTCAACCCGGCCTTGCTGACGCGGGCCTTCCTGTTCTTCGGCTTCCCGGCCTACATGTCGGGCGATAGCGTATGGGTGGCCGGCATGGGCGATGCGGAGCATGTGGTGGATGGCTTCAGCGGTGCGACCCCGCTATCGTACGCGGCGGCAGGCCTGGAGGATAAGCTGCCGAGCGTGATGGAGATGTTCGTGGGGACCATCCCCGGTTCGGTGGGCGAGACCTCGACGCTGGCGATTCTGCTGGGTGCGTTGCTCCTGCTGATAACGGGTGTGGCCAGCTATCGCATCATGCTGTCGGTTTTCGTTGGTGGCCTTCTTACGGGTATGCTTTTCAATGCGATAGGTGCGAATGCCTACATGGATCTTCCGGCCTGCTACCATCTGCTGATGGGGGGCTTTGCCTTCGGGGCGGTGTTCATGGCAACGGACCCGGTCTCGGCCTCGCAGACGAATGCGGGTAAGTGGATATACGGCTTCCTGATCGGGGTGTTTACGGTGATGGTTCGGGTGATTAATCCGGCCTACCCCGAGGGTATGATGCTCTCCATCCTGCTGATGAATGCCTTTGCGCCCCTCATCGACTACCTAGTGGTGGGTCAAAATATCAAGGCTCGCCGGAAGCGTGCGGCAGCGGCTGAGCGTGCGCGGGTGGCTAGCCAGAGCGCCGAGTAAGTAACCCTCTGAAAGACTAGAATGATGAAAAAGGATAGTAACGTATACATTTTCCTCTACTCGGTGGTGCTGGTGGTCGTGGTGGCGGTGCTTCTGGCCGTGGCCTCGACGGCTCTCCGCCCGGCGCAGGAGCGGAATATCGAGATGGAGAAGCGGCTGGATATCCTCAAGGCGATAGGCGTTGAGGGTGAGGTGGATGCTCTTCCGATGTCCCGCCAGGGGGCGGTTAGCAAGCTCTACGATAAGTTCATTACGGAGCGTCTTGCTGTTAATGGTGAGGGTGATATTCTCGAGGGTCAGGATGCCTTTGCGATAGACCTTCGCCCGGAGCTCAAGCTGGGTGCGGCGGAGCAGAAGCTGCCGGTGTTCGTGGCGCATCTGTCGGACGGTAGTACGAAGTACGTCTTTCCGCTTGCAGGCCAGGGGCTATGGGGGCCGATATGGGGCTACATTTCCCTGGATGAGGATATGGACCACATATACGGGGTGTCGTTCGGGCATAAGGGGGAGACGCCGGGCCTGGGGGCGGAGATCGTGAGCGGGTGGTTCCGTGGCCAGTTCAAGGGGAAGGAGATATTCAGCGGCTCGAGCTTCGTATCGGTGTCTGTGCTCAAGGGCGCGGGGGCATCGGAGGGAAATCCGAATGCCATCGATGGCATCAGCGGGGGTACGCTCACGAGCCAGGGCGTAGAGAAGATGCTGATGGACTGCCTTTCGGCCTACAAGCCCTTCATAGAGAAGGTGAAGGCGGGTGGTGTGCCAGTTGCCGCATCGGTGGAGGATGGTCGTGCGAGTGGGGAGAAGGCTGAGGAGGTGGAGGCCGCATCGCAAGAGAAGGAGTTGAATACGAGCGAGGACGCCCCCGCCGGGGAGACGCCCGAAGCACAAATGCAAAAGGAGGAAAAGAACAATGGGTAGCGAGGGCAAAAGCGGAGGGGGACTCTTCTCCAAGCAGAATATGGAGCTGCTAACCGGGCCAATCGGGGCGCACAACCCCGTTACGGTGCTGATTCTGGGTATATGCTCGGCGCTGGCGGTTACGGTGAAGCTGAAGCCGGCAATCGTGATGGGCCTGTCGGTGATGGTGGTTACTGCGGTTGCCAACCTGGTAATGGCCCTGCTGCGCAAGGGGGTGCCGAACCGGATACGTATCATTGTGCAGCTGCTGGTGGTGGCGGCGCTGGTAATTCTGGTTGACCAGGTGCTGAAGGCCTACGTTTACGATGTGAGCAAGCAGCTATCGGTGTTCGTGGGGCTGATTATTACGAACTGCATCATCATGGGGCGTATCGAGGCCTTTGCGCTGAATAACTCTCCGTGGCGTTCGTTCCTGGATGGAATAGGTAATGGTTTGGGCTATGGGATGATACTCATTATCGTGGCCTTTTTCCGTGAGCTCTTTGGCTTTGGTACGGTGCTTGGTTTCCGCGTGATTCCGGATGCCCTCTACGCGGCCAACGGCGGGTTCTACGTGAACAACGGCTTCTTCATCATGCCGCCGATGGCCCTCATACTGGTGGGTTGCATCATCTGGGTGCAGCGGCTGCTGAACAAGGATTTGCAGGAGAAGAAATAGCCGAACCCAGGAAGGCGCATCCGTTAATATTGATAAGACTACGCTATGCAAGATATACTAAGCCTATTCGTACGGTCCATCTTCGTGGACAATATGATATTCGCCTACTTCCTGGGCATGTGCTCGTACCTGGCGGTCTCGAAGACCGTCAAGACGTCTGCGGGCCTCGGGGTGGCGGTGATCTTCGTGCTGGGCATTACGATGCCCGTCAACTACCTGCTGAACACGTACGTATTGGAGAAGGGGGCGCTGGCCTGGCTCGGTGCTGAGTATGCCGACATCGACCTGAGCTTCCTGGCCTTCATCATGTTCATTGCGGTGATCGCCTCGATCGTGCAGCTGGTGGAGATGGCCGTTGAGAAGTTCTCGCCGTCGCTGTACAACTCGCTGGGGATTTTCCTGCCGCTGATTGCCGTAAACTGCGCCATCCTGGGCGGTTCGCTCTTCATGCAGGAGCGGCACTACACCTCCATGGCCGAGGTGATATCCTTCAGCCTCGGCTCGGGGATAGGGTGGTTCCTGGCGATCGTGGCGCTGGCGGCCATCCGCGAGAAGCTCAAGTACTCCAACATACCTGCGCCGCTGCGTGGGATAGGGATAACCTTTATCCTCACTGGCCTGATGGGTATAGCCTTCATGACCTTCATGGGCGTGAAGATTTAGCTTGCCCCTTCAATACGATAAAGCGCTGCATCCGCATGCTCCCCTCCCGGATGGCCTAACCTATAGAACAACCGAAATAGACAACTCATGGCAGCAAATACAACGATGATTATCACCCTCAGCGTGGTCATCTTCCTGGCGGTGATTCTCCTGCTGGTGATCATGCTACTGGTCGCCCAGAAGAAGCTCGTGCCGCAGGGCAAGGTGGAGGTTTCCATCAACGATGGTGAGAAGCTCCTGGACGTGAACATGGGCGGCTCGCTGCTCTCGACGCTTACCTCTGAGGGGGTACTACTGCCCTCGGCCTGCGGTGGTGGTGGTACGTGCGGTACATGCCGATGCCAGGTGCCTGCAGGGGGCGGCGGAATACTTCCTACTGAAACGGGGTTCTTTACCCGCAAGGAGCAGGAGAATAACTGGCGACTTGCCTGCCAGGTGAAGGTGCGCGACAATATACAGGTCGAGGTGCCCGAGGCGGTGCTGGGCGTGAAGAAGTGGGAGTGCGAGGTGGTGTCCAACCGCAACGTGGCAACCTTCATCAAGGAGTTCGTAGTGCGTTTGCCCGAGGGGGAGCATCTAAACTTCAAGTCGGGTGGCTATATTCAGATAGATGTTCCGGAGATAGATGTGGATTTCTCTACTGATATAGATGTCGATGAGCAGTTCCGCGATGAGTGGGATAGGTTCAACCTCTGGAGCTTGAAGATGCACAATCCTGAGGCCTCCTACCGCGCCTACTCGATGGCCAACCATCCGGCTGAGAGCAATATCATCATGCTCAATGTGCGTATTGCGACTCCGCCTTTCGATAGGGTAAACGGGGGCTTCCAGAAGCTGAACCCGGGTATCTGCTCCTCGTATATTTTTTCGCGCAAGCCTGGGGATAAGGTGAATATCGCTGGCCCGTACGGGGAGTTCTTCCTGGTGGAGAATTCGCAGCGTGAGATGATGTTCATCGGTGGTGGTGCGGGGATGGCGCCGATGCGCTCACACCTCTTCCATCTGTTCCGTACGCTCAAGTCCGACCGTAAGGTGACCTTCTGGTATGGTGCACGCTCGAGGCGGGAGATATTCTACGAGGAGGATTTCCGTTCGATAGCGCGCGACTTCCCGAACTTCACCTTTACCATAGCCCTCTCTGACCCGCATCCGGACGACAACTGGGATGGTGCTACGGGCTTCATCCACCAGGTTATCCTCGACCAGTATCTGAATGAGCATGAGGCGCCCGAGGACATCGAGTACTACCTCTGTGGGCCTCCTCCGATGACGGCGGCGATCAACCGTATGCTCTACGATCTGGGCGTAGAGGAGGATATGATTCACTACGACAACTTCGGCGGTTAATAGCTGGCTAGTCGCCCCTTGCATAAAACGGCGCACCTATGCGCCGTTTTTTTTGTAGTTAGCCAGCAGCTAGGCTATTGAATAATGCGCTGTAGTGGGTTTTTGGAATGAGAATTTACGTATATTTGTATCGTTTACTGCACTAAGAAATCAGCTTGCCGATGAAAATAGCTAGTAGAATCAGCGTTAGAACCCTTGCGCACCGCCTCATGGTCACCTTCGGTTTGCTCCTGGCCATTTCGCTCATCGCTGGGACTTTTTTTGCGGTACGTAGCGCTCATTACACGATAAAGAAGCAGACTGTAGAGGAGATGCAGGCGAAGGCCAAGCTGGCTTCTCAGGTGGTGGATTTGCGTATACGTGGCCTGTTCAGCGTTATTGAGGGAATGGCGAATATGCCCTACCTCCGTGAGGATAGCCTGAGCTTTGCGGAGAAGGTAGAGCTTCTTTATGGTATGTATCAGTCTGATGAGTTTGTCTATATTTCCCTGGGCGACCCGCTGGGCAATGGATACCTCCACGGAGGGCAGACCTTTTCAGCTCGTGAGCAGGTCTGGTGGCAGAAGGCCATGGAGGGGAAGGAGTACGCAGTGGAGCCCTTTGAGGATGTGCTAAG
>PDRH01000131.1 GCA_002748015.1 Bacteroidota bacterium
ACCCCGTTACGCTTGGCGTAGGCCTGCAGGAACTTATAGCCCACAGCGCAGGCGGAGAGCTCGCGGAAGGGATAGGTGGAGCTGGGTAGCTTGGGGTCGAGGATGGCGTAGGCCTCAGGAATATCATCCCCGGGGAAGTGGTGGTCGCAGATGATGATGTCCACCCCGAGCCTCCCGGCCAGGGCCACCTGCTCGTTGGCCTTGATGCCCGTGTCGAGCACTATCATCAGGGAGTAGCCATTGGTGGCCGCAAAGCGTATGCTCTTCTCGGATAGGCCCGCGCCCTCCTCGTGGCGGTCGGGGACGTAGCATTTGCTCTTCACGCCGAGGTCCCGGAGGAAGGCATGGACGAGGGTAACGGCGGTAGTGCCGTCCACGTCGTAGTCTCCGTATACGATAATATCCTCCTGGCCGAATACTGCACGCTCGAGGCGACGGACGGCCTTCTCCATGTCGGGCATGAGGAAGGGGCTATGGAGCTGTTCGGGGGAGGGGGAGAGGAACTCCTCGGCCTCAAGGGCGGAGCGGATACCCCGCTGGGCGAGCATACGGGCAACCAGGGGCGATACCTTCAGCTCCTGCGACAGGGCTTGCACAGTAGGCAGGAGGTCGGTTTCATCGACGTATATCCAGCGTTTGCGCATATCCCTTCTTGGTTTCCTATCTTGCTTAACTGTAGCCCTAAACGTGTAGGAAAGTTACAACAAAATCTCCACATGGAAGCAACGGGCGAAGGATTCGAGGAAGTGGGTACGGAAAGTAGCCATATCCACCGGCTGCCCGAGCTCCTGCTGGAGGGAGGTTACCCCCCTATCGACGAAGCCACAGGGGTTGATGCGGGCGAAGTGCGAGAGGTCGGTGTTGAGGTTGAGGGCAAAGCCATGCATGGTAACAGAGCGGGAGATGCGTACGCCCATGGCGCAGATCTTACGCAGGGGTCTTCCGCCCGATGACTCCAGCCATACACCCGCAGCGTGGGGATCTACCATGCCGCTAAGACCATAGACAGCCAGCGCATCTATAACCGTCTGCTGCAGGGTGGCTATGTAGGCCCTCGCCCCGAGGTTGAGGGACGGGAGGTGGAGGATAGGGTATCCGACAAGCTGCCCCGGGCCGTGGTAGGTAATGTCGCCCCCTCTATCGGTGCGCACGAGGGGTATTCCGAGGGTCTGGAGCTGCGCCTCAGGGATGAGCATATTGGTATCATCCCCGTGCTTACCCAGGGTGTAGACGTGGTCATGCTCCCCGAGGAAGAGCGTACCGGCGACAGGGGTGTCCTCGCCGGACATAGCAAGGACGGCATCCGCCTCTGCTAGCTGGGCCTGATAGGCCTCAGCGTACCCCGGCAGGAGGGGTCGAACTCGTACCTGCCTAGCGGGGGGCATGGGCTAGCGTTTTGGGCATTATTCCGCAGGCTAGCAGAGCCCGCTCTGCATGGAAGGAGGAGCGCACCAGCGGACCAGACTCCACATAGCGGAAGCCCTTGGCACGAGCTATATCGCCAAGCTCATTGAATTCCTCCGGTGTAAGGTAGCGCACCACGTTGAGGTTCTCACGACGTGGCTGGAGGTACTGGCCGAGGGTTAGCACCTGGCAACCAACCGCACGGAGGTCGTCCATGGTAGCCATGACCTCGTCCTTCTCCTCGCCAATGCCGAGCATGAGGCCCGACTTCGGCACGAGGCCAGCACGAGCCATGCGCTCTATCACCGAGAGGGAGTAGTCGTAGCGGGCGCGGGAACGTACCTGGGGGGAGAGGCGCTCCACGGTCTCCATGTTGTGCGCAACCAGCTCGGGGCGGGTCTGGAGGACAAGCTCCAACGCACCGGGCTTGGCCAGGAAATCGGGGAGTAGCACCTCAACCGTAGTGGTAGGATTCGCCTCGCGGATGGCCTCTACAACATCCGCCCAATGCTGCGCTCCCCCATCGGGGAGATCGTCCCTGTCAACCGAGGTGATGACCACATGCCTTAAGTTCATACGCTGAATGGAATGGGCGAGGCGGGTCGGCTCATTAAGGTCTGGCGGCAGAGGCACGCCGGTTTGGGTGGCGCAGAAGCGGCAGCTACGGGTGCAGATGTTGCCCAGTATCATGAAGGAGGCGGTGCCATTGGCCCAGCACTCCCCCTGGTTGGGGCAGCGTCCGGAGGCGCAGATGGTGTGCAGCCCCTGCTGGTGGAGCAGCTCGGAGACCCCGGCATAGGTATGCCCCCCGCCGAGGGCGACCTTGAGCCACTCGGGTTTCCTCGGTATATGTGCCGGGCGACGCGATGCCCGCTGTGCGGATTGCTTCATAGGGCAAAGGTAGGAAAAAAGGGGAGAGGGGGAAGGGGGCTACTCCTCAATCAGCTTTAGCACCTCGGCGTAGGGCATGGCCTCCCAGTCGGCCTTGGCCTCAGCATCAAAGGTAGCCCCCACGCAGATGATGGGCTTGCCGATGTTTAGGAACTTGTCGCCGTAGCGCTTCTTGGCAATCTGGCGGAGGGCATCCCGCTTGCTCTCGCCGCTGGACTTGAGCTTCAGCTCGAAGATGTACACGCCGCTCTGGGTGTCGATCTCGCAGTCGGAGCGACCGAGGGCGCTTGGCCGCTCGATGTAGACGGCCTCCTCGAGGATGGTGAGGATAACGTACATGGCGTTGCGGAAATTGGCCTCACGGGCAGGGCTATCCTTGGCCTCGGCAATGTAGGGGACACCGGCGATGAGAGGGGCGAGGTGGCCCATGAAGCCCTCGAGATCCCCGGCGTTGAGCATATCCTTCATGGTGCGGAGGGTCTTGAAGATGGTCAGACGGTTGCCCTTGAGGAAGTGCCACTGCATGAGGCGGGCGAGGGCAACGCGCACCTCGCCGTTGGGGAAGGCCACCAGGAGCGCCTCGCCGCCCAGGGCCTCCTTGATGGTGAGGTAGCCCGTCTGGTAGAGCATAGGGATGGGGGAACCCTCCATGGCCTCTATGGAGTCTATCTCGGCGATGTCGAGGAGAACGCCCTCCTCGAGTTCCTGGGCGTTTATCTCGTAGTAGGGGAGGAGGTAGTCCAAGACCTGGGGTGTACCGGTCTTCGCCCAGTAGTTGTCGAGCATTTTGCTCTTTAGGGCAAGCAGAAGGCCGTAGGGGCAGTAGACGTGCTCGCCATTGGGGGTAAAGCGGTAGCCGTCGTATTTGTATCGTAGCACCCTTAGTAGCTCCTCCTGGGTGAAGCCGAGCTTTGCGCGCAGGGCCTCGAGGTAGGGGGCGAAGGTCTCTAGCATCTCTCCCTCAGTGATGCCGCAGAGGGTCGCCCATTCGTCCTGGAGGCTGATGTTCACGATGCTATTCAGGCCACTGAATAGGCTGAGCTGGGAGAACTGAGAGACGCCCGTGAGCATGACGAAGTGTAGCAGCTCATCGTACTCCTTGAAGTTGCCGTAGATGGCCCGCAGAGCCCTCTTGGCCTTTTCATGCTCCTCGGCCAGTTCTGGCTGGCCCATGGTCGCAAGCAGAGGGGCATCATACTCGTCAACCAGCACCACGACATTGCGGTTGAACTTCCTCCTGAGCGCGATAATTAGCGCACTCATGCGGGCACCGCTGGCGTACTTTGAGGTGTCCACCCCATACTGTTCATCCACCTGGTCGAACTGAAGGCTTAGCTTCGTATAGAAATCAGCACCGTCCTTCTCTTCACCGGCTGTTATGTACAGGTGTATTACGGGGTACTCTAGCCACTCCTCGCCGCTCTCGCGCTGGAGACGCTCCAGGTGTAGGCCCTTAAACAGCTCCTCCTCGTGGCGGAAATAGCTCGCTAGGGTGGAGAGCATTAGGCTCTTACCGAAGCGTCTGGGACGGCTCAGGAAACCATAATCAACACTGTGCGCTAGCTTCCAAATCAGGTCGGTCTTATCCACATAGGCCAATCCCTGCCTACGTATCTTGTCAAAGGTCTGTATACCTACGGGTAATCGCTGCATGCTATGGCCCTCTTTAGTTCGTTGCCCGGTGGCGTGTTCAGGTAGGGCAAAGATAGGAAAAAAGGGGCGGCCGCAGATTGCGACCACCCCAGAATGCTCTACAAGAAAACTCCAGATGGCCTACTCATCGCCTGTTATCGTTATCCCTAGTGCCACAACAGCTGCTTCATACGGTTCCAATAGGGGTTCCGCACTCTCGCCCAACTCTTCCATCTGCTCCCTCAAACCTTGCATCTTCACCAGCAGGGCATCTTTGGCCTTCACTATGGCCGCACCTCGCTCCGCTAGCTTATCATAGATGAGCTTTAAATCATTATAGCTCTGCTCACTAGAAGCAGTTTCGAGCACAACGCTCGCTGCAAATAGCCTACTATCCTCATCCCCTGGGTCTATCACTGCTATAAGATCAGATAGCTCAGAAGGATCACTAGCCTCCTCCAAGAGAGCAGGAAGGTTGGAAAACGCCTCCTCAACTTCAACCAGCTTAAGTGCTGCTGCCTCGCAGTTCACACCTACTATGTCGTCTTGGCTTGGGATCTCAGGCTGCTTCTCGTTTCCAGTCTTTATATCCTGTATTAAATCATCAACGAGTGCATCCGCCTGGTCTTCCAGCTTCTTAGCCTCAAGGAAATATCCCACAAAGCCGGCACGGAGAGCCTTGATATGGCCATACTTCACCTTCGAGGCATCCAGCTTGGCCTGCTCATCGGCCTTCTTCTCCTCGGCCACCTTCTCCAGACCAGCCTCGGCAGCAGCCAGCTCATCCTCCAAGCCAACCATGGCCTGGTCGAGTTGCTCAACCAGACCGGCCAAATCGCCCGTCATATTCACCTCATCGCCTAGCACCTCTCTAGCCGCATCCACCTTCTTCACCGCATCGGCAATCTTGGCAATGGCCATGTTGGACTCCTCCTCGGGGGTAGGCGGGGGATCCTGCGGCCCCTGGGGATTTTCGCCAGGGTTCTGCGGGTCTACCTGCTGCTTGTCGTCCTTCTTGCCATCCTTATTATCCTGCTGCTCCTGGGCGGGCGTCAGGTCGTCGTCCTCATCCTTCTCGCAGGACGGTGCGATGGCCAGCAGAGCCACCGGCACGGCCAGCAGCAATGCGAGTATACTCTTCTTCTTCATAGTCTTGCGTTTTTTATAGTTGAACATGCCGCAAAAAAAACAATCTATCGCAATAAAGCAAGAGATGGGACATAATTTACACGATTTACTGCTTAATCGGTAGCACAAGGACTGGCAGGGAGCGGAATAGGACCTACGGGGGCTTGCCTAGGCCCCGTAGGTCCTATTCCGCTTCTCGCTATTATTAGGTATACGAGATCAGCGGAAGAGAAAAAGCAAATCGGGGCGACTAGGGGAGGCATAAAGGCACAAAAAAAGCGTGGCGAGCTCTAGCTCGCCACGCTTAGCCTAAACCAGCCCCCTACTCCTTCACGAAGCGCAGAGCCGCCGCGCCAGCACGCAGGATATATAGCCCAGAGCTTAGCCCCTGCACATTCACGCACCCATCCTCCGGTAGAAGACCCGAGTACACCAGCTGACCCATGGGGGTGTAGATACGTACCTGGCAATCATCCTTCACCCCAGAGAGCCTCAGCACATCCTGTACGGGGTTGGGTGAGAGGGCTGGGGCATCCCCCTGAACCCCATTGACGGGGGTAGAAACTGCGCCAGAGCCGCCTTCGCCATCGCCGTCGCCCCCCTCTTCGCCACCACCTTCTTCGCCACCTTCTTCGCCACCTTCTCCGCCACCCTCCTCTGCGGATAGCTTATGCTCGGTAACCCTCACGGTGGTTGTCGCCTGCAGCTTCTTCGCCCAGCTCAAGGCCGTGATGGTGGCCTTGCCGGGCTTGCGGGCGTAGAGCCGCCCCTGGTAGTCCACCGCCGCGACGTCTGGGTTGTCGCTGAACCATGAGAGCGTACGCTGGGTGGTCCCCTCGGGGGTGAAGGTGGGGGCTATGGAGCGCTCCGTGCCCTCCTGCATCGTTATGTTCTGCTCGAGGGCTAGGCCTGTGAGCTCCACGGCGGGGGTGACGGTAACGGTGCTACTTACCTTTACCCCGGACATCATCTCCAGCTCTATGGATGTCTCGCCAAGCGACTTACCGGTAATCAGTCCATTGGCCTCCGAGGCTATCTTCCCATTCCCAAAGGTAACCGCCTTGACCATCCAATTCCGAGAGTTCGTATTCTTCGGGGTTACGCTATACGCTAGCTTCCGTTGCTCCCCCTGAGCCAGGGTTATCGGCGGGAAGTCGAAGACCGGGTCGGGCAGGGGGACATCAACTACATGCACCAGCAGATCGCGGGGCGTATCGCCACGCCAAAGCGTAACCGTAGCCTCCCCCGCCTTTATCGGCTTTAGGGTAGAGTAGGCCACAAAGGGCTTTAAATCTAAGGCTAGCACCTCGGTTTTATCCGTCTCTATCTCTATCTCCGTAATCGCTAGCACATCATCGCTTGCGACGCACTTCACCCAGTAAACCCAGGCATCGTCATTCTTGTCGAGCCAGATTTCATCCCGCGTTAGCTCGAAGCTGCCCCCCGAAGACAGATCCATGTAGGCATAGGACTCTCCCCGATAGCCCAAGTCGCTCCGCGCAATAACCTGAGTTTTCGGGGCGAAGAGGAACAGATCCGTCGTAGGGCGACACCATAGCCTATGCTGCCCATCGAGGTAGAAGTCGTCCGTATTGGTCAGGCGAAGATACGATTTATCCCCCTCGGGTACCCCCTCCACAGTGAGCTGCACCCCATGCCCAGGCGACACTGCTGCACTCGGCGGGCTGATGCGTATCGTCCCGTAAACGTACACCTCGCAGGTCTTTGTGAGGCCGCCATCGTGCGTTACGGCGCTTATGGTGGCCGTCCCTGGGCGATGGAAGCTCACCACGCCCTCCTGCGTGACGCTGGCGATGTCCTCCGCGCTGGACGACCAGGTGATAGTCTTGTCCAACGCGCTGGCGGGAACTATGGTCGTCTGGAGGGTAGCCGTCTCGCCGACCTCGCCGCTTAGCGTCTCTGGCGCAAGGTAGAACTCCTGCACATCGTCCCCGCAGTTGGAATGCCCCGTGGCGTCCCAATACTTAAATCGGGGGTCCCAATTGTTAAACTGGAAGAGCCATCCGTTGCTCGCCATCACCCGGGCCTTCCAGTCGGCCGTTGGGCTAGCCCCCCACATGTTGATGGTAGAGCCGGGCTTGCCGCGCTCGGGTAGGCTGCAGTACAATGCGTTGATAGCGTTGGTGCTAAGGTCATTCTCATAGCACGCGACGTCGTATAGCCTAACGAGCCCATTGAGGCGTAGGCGGTCGAGCCTATTCTCCTGGCAGTAGAGCTTTTCCAGGCTAGTAAGGCCGGAGAGCTTAATATCGGTAATGCTATTGCCAGAGCAGTCCACCTCGCGCAGGGCGGGGTACTTGCTGAAGTCGAATGTCCCGCCTATGCTATTGCCCGACAGATTGAGCGTGCGGAGCTTAGGTTGCTTGCTCCCGAGTACGAGGGAGGTCAGGCTATTGTTCGAGCAGTTCACCTCCTTGAGCTTACTGCTGCCGAAGCGTAGCTGTCCGGTGAGCTTATTGTTCTGGCAGGTGAACTTCGTGAGCGAGGTGAGCCCAGAGACATCCATCGTGCCGGATATGCCGTTATCCTCGCAGGCCAGGATGAAGAGCTTGGGACACTTGTCAACTGCCAGCTGGCTGAGCCCGCAGTTGCTAGCATTCAGCTCACTGAGCCCATCGCATTGGGCTATGTCAAGCGTCCCTATGGGGTTGTTCGAGCAGTCCAGCTTTTTTAGCTTGGGTACATCGCTCAGGTTCAGGCTACTAAGCCCGCTACCCCTACACTCCAGGTACTGGAGATTGGGCATACTCGCCAGGTTCAGCGGGCCGAGCTTGAGGCCGGATATGGCCAGCGAGGTGAGACTCCCGGCGCAGGGGGAGAGGTCCAGCGAGCCGATATTCGTATAGCTGCAGTCTAGGAATGAAAGGCGGGGGCAGCGAGCGAGGTTGAGGGAGGTGAGGGGGACCTCTCGGCACTTGAGCGAGGCTAGCGCACGGCAACCGCTGACATCAAGATGCGTCAGGGCAGAGAGCCCGCTAACATCGAGTACCCGCAGATTCCTTGCGCCGCTGAGGTCGAGGCTGGCCAGCTGATCATTCCCATCCAGCTTCACCATATTGAGCTTGGGTAGCCCGCTCAGGGAGAGGTCGGTGAGCCTGTTGTTCTGCAGCCAGATGTTCTCCGCGCTGGCGCAATTGGCAACCTCAGCACGCTTGATGTGCAGCCCATCCAGCATTATGCCATTGTAGGCAGCCATATCCCGGGTCTTGGCATACTTGAGCTCGGGGTTGTCCCTTATGACGACCTCCTCGAAGCTGGGGCGGTAGCTTTGGTGTGCACCGTAGTCGTAGAGGTTCAGGTACTCGAGCGAGGGGTTGCCTATCACCTCCACCCGCCCATAGCTCCCTTTCATACTGTAGTCGTACGAGAGGGTCTCCAGCCCCTCGCAGTTGTACACACGGAAGTCCCTGACCCACGCCCGCATCCTGTAGGACTTGAACGTATTGAGGCGATTGAGCTCGAGGAGATAGTTGAGGTTACCGCTCTTCGGCTTGTACGTGGCGATATCTTCGAACTCCCCATAGATGATGATGACTTGGTCGTCCGTACTCCAGAAGTACATGCTGACGTTGACCCATCCATCCTGGTTAATCTCATTCACATCCTTGGCCATGCTGCTCACTTTGAATTCACCGCCCTTCTTCGGCGTGATGTACACATGGCCCTGCAAGAGGCCGTAGGTGTCAGAAATGTTATCCCCGTTCAGCACGAAGGTGGCGTAGTGGGCGTAGTAGGAGTCGGTGCCCTCGCCCTTGTAGATTTTCGGCGAGCCGTCGCGGTCAAAGCCCACGTCCCAGCCCTTATCCTCCGCTATGCCGGTGTAGCACTT
>PDRH01000132.1 GCA_002748015.1 Bacteroidota bacterium
AAACCGCCAAATCCCAGCGCAAAGTTTTTTCGCAGGAAAAGCCTAAGCCGCTGATTGAACGGAGAAAAAAAGGGGGAAACTTTTTTCTCGCCCCGACGGCCAACTGGGGCCTTCGACGTGCAACCCTCCCCATTGCGGATCACCCCCCCATAGATCAGCACCACCTCCCCACGAATAGGCCGCATCGGCAGCCCGTAGGCAAAGCGGCGAACCGCATGCCGAAAACAGCCCACAGCCCCCCAGGCATAATTTCCCTACCTTTGCCACCCAGCACTAGCAAATTAGTACCACGGCATGTCATTCAGCCCCAGCATACAGGAAGAGCAGCTCAAGAGCGAGATGGCCAGCACCATCTTCCACCTATACGACTGCACCCGCATCATCGGCAAGATCGACTTCTGCGTCGCCCCCCACACCAAGAAGCAAAAGGGTAAAGACCAAAACCGTACCCCCGAGACCACCGCCCCCTACCTCTGGGCCGAGGTCAAGCGCGGCAAAGCCAAGCTCGAAAAGGCCCTCATACAGCTCATCCTCACTATCGGCGGCAGCGACATCCTCGAGCATAGCCTCCCCCCCATCTACCTCGGGGCATTCAACGCCGAGGAGATCATCCTCATCCCCTACGAGAAGATCCAGAGCTTCTTCATGCTCAACGACTTCAACTGGAACGTAGCCCCCTCCGACCAGAGCACCCGTGAGTTCCGCGACCTCATGGCCCGCGTACAAAGCACCTTTGCCACCGAAAAGCTACGCTTCCGCTTCGACAAGGACGAGAAGCTCCTCCGCGCCTTCATCAGGCAGAACCTGAAAATCCGCGCCGATGAGCAGCCACAGATAGAGATCGACCACAACAACTTCTTCCACATCTACCTCCAGTGGCGGCTCATCATGGTGCCCCATAGGAATGGCAAAGGCCAGACGCTCCCCGGCGCGCTCGATGCCAAGTGGGATGGCCTACAGAAAAAGGGCATACTCGAGAGCGACCTCTTCCTGGCCGACCTCTTCGTCGACGGCAAGAGCACCATCGAAATATCCGACGACGAGACCATCCGCGAGAACCTCATCATCAGCTTCCGCAGCATGGGCTACCGCACCAGCCGGGGCGACACCAACCTCGTGGACGACCTCCGCTTCGACATACGCGACCGCCAGGCCTACACCAACTTCTGGAAGCGCTTCAAGCGCCCCCCACGCAAAGAATCACAACAGGAAATCATAGACCGCCGCGACCGCCTCGTACCCCAGGACGTGCGAGAGCGCAAGGGCGCATTCTTCACCCCCCAGCAATGGGTTGAGCTGAGCCAGCGCTACCTCGCCGACTACCTCGGCCCCAGCTGGCAGGACGAGTACTACGTATGGGACTGCGCAGCCGGCACCGGCAACCTCCTCGTGGGCCTCACCAACCCCGACCGCGTATGGGCCAGCACCATAGACCGAGCCGATGTCCTCGTCATGCACGACCGCATCAGCAACGGCGCCCTCCTCCACAAGCACCACGCCTTCCAGTTCGACTTCCTAAACGACAGCTTCGATGGTCTACCCCCCGAGCTACGCAGCATAGTCCAAGACCCAGAAAAGCGGAAAAAGCTAGTCATCTACATTAACCCGCCCTACGCAGAGGGCGACTCAAGGGCGGGCGACGGGCGCAGCGGCGTACACCAAAGCGCAACGCACGACCGCTATATCCAGGATATCGGCAGCGCTGCGAGCGAGATCTTTGCGCTCTTCCTCATTCGTATATATAGGGAAATACCCGGTTGCGTGCTTGGAGATTTTTCAATTTTGAAAAATCTCCAAGCACCAAAATTCGCAGCCTTCAGAAAGGAATATCGAGCGAAGCTCGAGAAAATTTTTCTCTGCCCAGCGTATACCTTCGATAATGTCAAGGGGAAGTTCCCCATCAGCTTCTCAATCTGGCAAACCGACAAAGAGGAACCCTTCGAGCGGATACGAGCGGACGTATACGACGCCGAGGGGCAGCGCGTCGCCGGAAAGACCATCGTCGGGTATGACGGCCGCCCCCTGCTCTCCAGCTGGCTAGGTAGGACAGCGAAAGCCCCTCAGAAACCCCTCGGGCGGATGGCATCCGTGGGCAGCGACTTCCAGAACCAGAGGACGGTCTTCATAGAGAACGTAGAGAGACGGAAGAAGAGGGGTGGGCGCCATACGCCCATCGACCAGAGCAACACCATCATAATCGCCATATGCTTCGCCGTCCGCCACTGCATACCCGCCACCTGGCTCAATGACCGCGACCAGTTCCTCTGGCCCAGCGATGCATGGCTCGAAGACAGGGAGTTCCAGGGCGACTGCCTGGCCTACACCCTCTTCCACGGGCAGAACTGCATATCGGCCGAGGACGGCGTGAACCACTGGATCCCCTTCGCCGAGCACGAGGTGGGGCTTGAGGCCAGCTATGGGTCCCACTTCCTGCTCGACTTCATCGCGGGACGCCTCCCCGCCCCAGACGGCGACGCCGCGCTCATCGCGGACGGCAAGCCAGGTGACTTCACAAGGGGGGAGAAGCCCATCACCTTCTCGCCCGAGGCGCAGGTAGTCCTGCAGGCGGGCCGCGCCCTGTACACCTACTACCACCAGCAGCACGGCGCCAAGCCCAATGCATCCTACTACGACATACGCCGCTTCTTCCAGGGGGTTAGCCGCACGGAGCAGGCCAAACCCGGGGAAACGGTCGTAAAGGGGCGGATGAACGCCAAGAGCGACGATGCGGAGTACATGCGTCTCATCGGCGAGCTGAAGCAGGCCAGCAAACACCTCGGCTATACGAAGATCGCCCCAAAGGTGTACGAGTACGGCTTCCTGCTGGGATAGGGAAGCTCCCAATACCCAGCTCCCCAACCGCTAGGGTATACCCCAGCCCCGGGCCCTATGCCGCTCCGAATTTGCGCTAGGGGAAATTCGGAGCGGCTGGCTATGCGGAGCCTATGTGTCAGGGAGTTGTACTATTCCGGAAATCGTATGCTCTCAGCACGGGATTCTGGGGTGAAATGGGGTAGGATGGAGGGGACTCCCGGCCATGCCCTGCGGCTATTCTCCGTGCGAAATTGGGGAGAAGCAAGCGTTTCCTTGCCCGCAGCTGATATAAGCATGGCGCAGGGGTTTACCCGGCAAAAAACAACGATAGCGTAAACAATCACCCAATTTGGCAAGAAAAACGAGACTCGGTATTGGACGTTATGGATATTCATATTAGATTTGCACTTTGAGAGCGGATTCGGCAAAGGACTCCCCGGGTTCGCTCTCAGCATGTATATGGAGAGTCCAACCAAAACGAATGAGGCATGAATATATCAAAACTCGGTCTGCTGCCTAAGATCATCATTGCGATCATCCTGGGTATCGTCTGCTCGCTCTTCTTCCCCGCGGGCGTCACTAGGATTTTTGCCACCTTCAACGGCATCTTCGGCAATTTCCTAGGCTTCATCATACCGCTTTTGATCTTCGGTCTGGTGGCTCCGGGCATCGCCGAGCTGGGAAAGGGCGCTGGTCGCCTACTATTGATAACGGCAGGTTTGGCCTACGGCTTCACCCTGTTCTCCGGCTTCATGTCCTACACCGTGACACGCCTGTCCTTCCCGCTCATCCTGGGGCCGGACGACAAGATACAGTCAGTGGGGGATACTGCGCATGCGTTCGACCCATTCTTCACCATCGAGATGGCCCCGGTCATGGGGGTTATGACAGCACTGGTGGCCGCCTTCGTGGTGGGCCTGGGCCTGGCCTACGTGGAGGGTAAGACGCTGCAGGGTGCGCTCAACGACTTCAAGGGGGTAATCGAGAAGGTCATCACGGGGGTGATTATCCCGCTCCTGCCCCTCTACATCTTCGGCATATTCCTCATCATGTCCCAGTCGGGCGCAGTGACGAGCGTGCTGAGCGTATTCATGAAGATCATCGTGATTATCTTCGCCATGACGGCCGTGCTGCTGCTCATCCAGTACTTCATCGCTGGGGCGGTATCCAAGAAAAACCCCATCAAGCTGCTCAAGACGATGATCCCGGCCTACGCAACGGCGCTGGGGACATCGAGCTCGGCGGCGACGATACCGGTTACGCTGGCTCAGACGCTCAAGAATGACGTGGACGAGGACATAGCAGGCTTCGTGGTGCCGCTCTGCGCTACAATCCACCTATCTGGCTCCACGCTCAAAATTGTATCGTGCGCGCTGGCCATCATGATGATGACGGGGATGGAGATTGACTTCGTGCAGTTCTCGGGCTTCATCTTCATGCTGGGCGTGACGATGGTGGCGGCGCCGGGCGTTCCGGGCGGGGCCATCATGGCCGCGCTGGGTATCCTGGGCTCGATGCTGGGCTTCAGCCAGGAGGCGCAGGGGCTGATGATTGCGCTCTACATCGCAATGGACAGCTTCGGTACGGCGACGAACGTAACGGGCGACGGTGCCATTGCCGTCATCGTGAACGTGATCAGCGGCCGGAACAGGAAGCAGGCAAAGGCATCGGCCTAGACAAGGTCTAATCCTTCAGCTACGGAGCGGCAGCCCATTGGGTTGCCGCTCTTTTTTTGGCATCTACCATTCAGTGTACGGACTAGCGAGTAGATCACCCCAATTCGGTCTATTGCGGCGCTGGGGTCTGGCGGGCGGGATGTGGATCAGCGTCGTTAAGCGTAGTGGGAAAATGGCTGGTGCTTGTAGCTACCTATATCCCAATTCGGTCTATCGCAATTCGCTATTCTAGGCATGCGGCAAGCCGCTATGCCTACGGGCTGCTTACGATCGATTGCAGCGAATAGTTCCATTTACATCGAGTAAGTAGCCCGTAGCGGCAAGCGGTTTTTCGCTACGCTCAACAGCGCTAGCCCGCATCCCGCCCGCCAGATGCCGCGCCGCTAATAAACCGTAATAGGGCTGTGGAGCTGACGGGTTGGACTAGCGCTTGTCCCATAGAAGAGGGCGGAAGAGATCTGGCGCTACGGGCCATCGCCCGCGATGGATAAGCCGCTCTGCGCTCGATGGAAGCAAAAAGGCCTGTAGCTACTTCTTAGTAGCTACAGGCCTCCGGGTGGTGCCACCAGGAATCGAACCGGGGACACAAGGATTTTCAGTCCTTTGCTCTACCAACTGAGCTATGGCACCAAGGCTGGAGGTGCTTCCCTCCGTTTTGCGGTGCAAAGGTAATGTGGATATTTGACATGGCCAAATCCTGGGAGAACTTTTTGCCGTACGGTTGCTTCCCGATGACGAAACCGGAGGCACACGACGATTCGACGGAAAATGTTTCTGTATTTAGCGAAAACGGGGGGCGGGGATGCTTTTTTTAATACTTTTGCTGTCGTCTAGCCGGCCTTCTGCAACGATACGGCTGGCGGGTAGGATAGTACAAACCAACACGAATAAGATGAGAAATCGGGGATTACAAATGGCCTTTGCATCTGCGGGTAGCCTACTGCTACTACTCGCAGTGCTTCCGGTGGCCTACGGGCAACCGGAGGGGGGCAATTCGACCCAGCGCGCGGCGGCGGAGGCCTCTGCGCAGGCGGGGGACGCCGAGCTGGCGGACTCCGCCAGGGGGACGGTGGCCGGTACGTCGGCCGTTCAGGATACCGTTGTCCAGGATGCACTGCGGACGGATAGCACAGGGGGAGGGGCAAATGCTGGTGCGAGCGAGGTGAACGAGCGTTCCTACGCCCCATCAGACACCTCGGGCAGCACTGCCGCCTGGGTTAACCCGGAGCGCGAGATGCCAGCAGACTCTATCGGTGTCGAAGCTAATGCGGCGGCCGCGGAGCAGGCCGAGATGGAGGCGATGGTAGCAGAGGAGCCAGCCCCTGCGCGCCGTCTGACCAAGGAGGAGATCATGCAGCTGAGCTACGACGACCTCCTAGCGCTGGACCTTGACGTGCTGATGGCCGCAGCGGAGACCGTGGGGATGAGCATGGACGACCTGCTGAACATGGCGATGAACCGCCAGGCGACGATTGCCAGCCGGAAGGCCGAGAGCATCTTCGAGTCACCCGTAAGTACATACGTGGTAACAGCTGAAGACATTGCGCAGTCGGGCTATTCGCATATCCCGGAGCTGTTCCACCTGGTGCCCGGTGCGTTGGTGCGGCAGAAGACCAACGGAAACTTCGATGTGACCTTCCACGGGATGGACAACGTGCCACCGGAGAACCCGATGGTGGTGCGGGAGAACAGCACGGTGCTGCTGATGATCGATGGGCGCGTGGTGTATGACCAGTTCAGCGGGGGTATCTTCTGGGAGACGCTCCCGGTCAGCGTGAACGACATCGAGCGGATCGACGTGATTATCGGTGCGGCGGCGGCCCTCTACGGCCCGAATGCCATGACGGGGGTGGTCAATATCATCACAAAGGGTGCGGCCATCCGGACGACGGCCAAGGGGATGGCGGCCTACGGTATGAACCAGAAGGCAGATGCGATGCTCAATGTCGGCATCCCCATTGCGGAGGGCTGGAGCGCACGGGTAACCGGCTACGTGCAACATACCGACCGCTTCGAAAAGGATTACTATAGCCTGCAGAACATGGAGAAGCGTCCGGCCGAGGAGCAGGTGGACTACTTCCTCAAGCCGGCCTTCCTGGGCGAGTGGAACGAGCGTAGGCAGCGGCTGGGGCTAATGCGCTACGGTGGTACTGGGGGCTTCTACTTCCATCCGAAGGAGGACTTCTCCGGCAGCCTCGTTGGGGGCGCCCAGCAGAGCCAGGCGCAGACCTCGGCCTACAGCAACATGGTCACGCCGCTGAACCTACGTGTGAGCAGCTCCTTCTTCGGTGCGGCCACCGTGAACTATAAGCAGCTGCACCTACAGGGGGACGTTACGCACACGGAGATAGACCTCGATGAGGGGAAGCGTACCCCCTACAACACGAGCTTCGAGACGACGACCATCTCTACGATCATCAACGGTAGCTTCGATGTGGGCTATGGTCTGAGCTTCCTACCGGAGATTGCCATCCGCCACACAAAGGCGGAGGACAGCCCGAGCCGGGAGGATGAGTACGAGATAAACGGGCAAATGGTGAACGCGCCGAACTACATGGCCGAGGAGGAGTCGCTAACCGACGTGTCGGCGAGCCTCCGGGTGGAGTACGTGCCGATAGAGCACCTCCGGCTGATCGGGGCATTGCGCTACGACCTATACACGGAGATTCAGCAGCACGCACTGTCGTACCAGGTGGTGGCGGCCTACGCATTCAATGCGCGGCACAACCTGCGCGCCAACTATAGCCGAGCATCGAGGGGCCTATTCCATACTTCGCTATTCGCGGACCTGCGGGGCGTGCCGACGATGAACTCCAACTTCCTTCGCTACGATAAGGGGGACTTCACGACGCTGCAGGACTACCCGCTGAACGAGACGGTCAGCACGCTCACGCTGCGTGGCAATGAGAACCTGAAGGCACCGCGGCTGGATCTCTACGAGATCGGATACCGGGGGAACTTCAACCGCTACGCGCAGTTCGACGCGATGATTTTCTACCAGGATATGCGGCACTTCGATGCGCCGGAGTTCGTGGACTTGCAGCTGGTGCTGCAGGAGGTATCCCCGGGGATGTACAAGCCCTACTTCACCGACGAGCGGCAGTACGAGAATCTGAGCCTGAAGGCTCGGCAGCTGGGGCTGACGGTGGCCTTCACGTCGATGCCCCACGAGATGGTGCGGGTGAATACGAGCCTGACGGCGCAGCGCACGTGGCTGAGCGACTACAAGGTGGCCACTGGGCGCTACACGGATGAGTTCGGGAAGGTGATCTTCGAGTTCGAGGAGGAGGACAGGGTGCACGAGAACACGCCGATGCTCTTCGGGAACCTGATGGTGGATGTCATCCCGCTGCGGAGCAAGAAGCTCCACATCGCGGCCAATCTCATCTGGCGGACGAACCAGGTGGCGGAGTACACGAAGATGGTGAACGATGCCCACCCGACGCTGACGCAGGAGATCGGAGGCACCGCCTGGCTGGACGTGTCGGTGTCGTACCAGTTCCTGCCAGGCCTGACGGCCTTCGGGATGGTGCAGAATATCGGGAATGGGAAGGAGCAGTACGCCTTTGATGATGTGGTTGATATCACCGCCTTCGGGGGTATACGTCTTGATTTTTAGCACGGGAGGAACAACAGCATGAATAGGATACAGAAGTACGGAATAGTGGCGCTGGGGGTGGTGGCAATGCTGGCCTCCTGCGATAAGGTGGATTACGACCGGGACGGTAAGGTTCAGATTCCCGAGAAGCGGGCGCTGATGATGGACTTCCTGCGGCAGGATTTCGCCGAGGTGGAGGAGGCCTGCATGGAGGAGTACGTGGTGATAGAGCCACATACGCGCCTGTCGCTGCTGCCCGGGACAGAGGAGCGCATCGAGCACCACCAGTTCTCGATGCCGCACTACTACCCGGTGGGTATTCCCCGCATAGACTTCATGATGCACGTGGCGGCCATACAGCCGGAGGGGGAGGTGCCGACGGTGGACCTGGTGCAGCTCTCGCGGGTGCACGAGAGCACGACGGAGTTCGGGGTGATCGACCTCTACAGCGTGCCTAAGATGCTGAAGGACATGCTCGGCCCGGAGGCGCTGGAGGTGGAGTTCAGCATGAAGCTTTGGTTTGAGGGGGAGGACTTGAGCCAGGATCCCTACA
>PDRH01000133.1 GCA_002748015.1 Bacteroidota bacterium
TCCAGGGTGCTGAGCCGGATGGGGGCATCCTCCCCCTGGTAGTCCACCTGCCTGTGGATGAGGTCGATGTACACCTGCTCGGTAACCGTGTCGAGTAGTCCGGGGCTATTCCACTCGAATTCCGCTTTTAGATCTACGTCCATTACGCGCCGTTCCTTCGGACCGCTCGTACTCTCCCCCTGCTGCGTATAGCGGTAGGCGAAGAGCGTGTCGCTAAGCTGCACCCCGAATCTCTCCCTCGCAAGCCTACTGGCCATGGAGTCCGCCACGCTGTCGATGCCGTACAGTAGGGCGTTCATTTCGCTAGTATCCACCACACCACCTAGACTGGCGCTGATGGCGGCCATGGATAGAGTAACCTCGCGCAGCGTGGTGTAGGTGTCCTCACCCTTCAGGTAGCTGGCCGCCGAATTGGGGTTGGTATCGAGGTAGGTGCAGAGCGTTTGGCGTATGATGGCCAGCTCAGCCTCGGGGGCTAGGGCCTGGGCATTGGGGCTAAGCGTT
Organism: Bacteroidota bacterium; assembly: GCA_002748015.1. Classification (GTDB taxonomy): domain Bacteria; phylum Bacteroidota; class Bacteroidia; order Bacteroidales; family CAJPTX01; genus Bacteroides_D. The sequence goes on from PDRH01000133.1 coordinate 505, forward strand.
GCGAAGAGGGTAAGGAGGAGAAGGAGGGGGCGTTGGAGGTAGGTGGATATCCGTTTGGAACGGTCGTTAGTCTGCTGTTTCATGGAGCAAAGGTAGGGAAAATGTTTTTGGGGGAATGAGGAAAAATCCATTAGGCCCGATACCCCTCGTACCAGTAGGACTGCTCTATACCCTTAAATATCACCTCCCTGTCGTCTATATCCTCCGTAAGCTTGTCCTGGAGGAGGAAGCGTAGCTCGAGATCGTTCACCGGGCTGCGCTCCATCGCCTGGAGGTATCGCTCGCGGTCTACTCGCTGCCAGTCCACCACCACGCCAAGGTGCTTCCGTAGCATCATGTCTAGCCAGATGCGAGTGGCCCGTCCGTTCCCCTCCATGAAGGGGTGGGCGATATTCATCTCTACGTACTTGGCGATAATTTCCTCGAAGGTGGCCATTGGCATGGTCTCTATCTTGGCCAGTGCCTCATGGAGGTACAATGCAGTAGCAAAGCGGAAGTTCCCCTTGGCTATATTCATTGATCGTATCTCCCCGGCGAAGTCGTATAGCCCGCTGAAGAGGTAGCGGTGTATATCCTGTAGGCCGCGCACAGTGCCGACCTCTATGCTATGTATGTCGCCCGTCTCGAAGAGGCGGTAGGCGTTCTGCAGGCTCTGGGCATCGATGCTTTTCATGCTGGTAGCTTCTGGGCTACAAAGGTAGTTTTTTTGGAGTGAGATGGTAGTGCGACGCATTGGGACGGGGGCATCCACCTTAGTCCACCCCATTCCACTCCCAGCACCTCAACACCCCCCCCTCCACCTCAGCGTAGAACACCGTACCCATCGCCTCTACCTCTCCCCCATATGCCCCTATAACCCTGTCGAGCTTGTACTCCAAATAATGCTGCACGGCCAAACGCTGCGCCAGATTGAGAATGCCGAAGAGCTCCGAGAAGTGGTTGTCGATATGAAAGCAGGGGGAAGCCTCAGCAGCGAGGCCGCCCTCCGAAAACTCGTCATGCAAAAGGTCAAAGCGCATCAGGGCGGGAAGATAGAAGCGTAGCCCCTCGAGATCCAGGAAGGAGAAGCCGCACTGATACCGGTTAAGATCCTCGAAGCTCACACATCGCCAATCCTCCTTCTCATCCTCGTCTCGAAGCGCAGCCAGCTCCTTTTCCGAAGCATAGTAGTCCAACCCGTCCGCCTCCCGAAGACCCGTTCCATTTCCTAGGCGTACCCCCATAAACGCCTGCTCCAGCTCGCTAATAACCTCGTCCCTATCCATGGAGCAAAGGTAACAAAACGTCGCTAAGAGGCAGACAGGGCGCACCGCCCCGATATATACCAATTCGGCGCATTTGGTAGCAGGAAGCCCGTAGGCATAGCAGCTTTTTCGCTTCGCTCAACAGCACCAGCGCGCTAGCTCCCCGCCAGTGCCACGTGCCTAGAATGGAGAAAAGATGCAAGCCGAATTGGGCTTATATCTGAAACACCTCCGTCGACTCCCGCAGCCTATCCGCCTGCAGGGTCATCTCCTTCGCAGAGGCCGCCATCTCCTCGGCCGCCACAGCATTGGCCTGCACCACCTCGGAGAGCTGCTGAATACCCAGGTTGATCTGCATAGCCCCCTGACGCTGCTCCAGGCTCGAGGCGGCAATCTCCTGCACCAGGCGGGTAGTCCGCTCCACATCCGGCAGCACCTGCGAGAGCCCCTCGGAGGCACGGCGAGTATCCGCCAGCGACTTATCCGAGAGCGAGGATATCTCGCCCGCTGCTTCGCGGCTCCGCTCGGTCAGCTTACGCACCTCGCTAGCCACCACGGCAAAACCACGCCCATGCTCGCCAGCCCTGGCCGCCTCCACCGCCGCATTCAGTGCCAGGATATTCGTCTGGTTAGCAATCTCTGAAATGATGCCAATCTTGCCCGAAATCGCCTCCACCGACCTAGCAGAAGCCTCCGAAATCTCCTCCACCATCCCCAGCTTACCCTCCATCTCGGTGGCGATAGCCTGGGTCGCCTGCGCATTGTCCGCATTCTGGTCTATGATGGAGACCATCTCCTCCACTGCGCTGCTCACCTCCTCCGCGCTCGATGCCTGGGCATTCGCCCCCTCGCTAATCCGCTGGGCGCCCAGGCTAAACTCCTCGCTCGCCTCCGACACGTTCTGCGCGCTCATTTTCGTCTGGCCAATCATCGTACGCAGGCTCTCCAACGTCGCATTATGCAACGCGAACATGCGCCCGAACTCGTCGCCCCGCCGCAAGAACCTCCCCTCAATACCTATCGATAGATGCCCCTGGCCAATCTGCTCTACAGAGTTCGACAGCACCTGCATCGGGCGCGAAATATTCCGAGAGATGAAAACCGAGGCGAAAACCGCAAAGCTCAGCACGATGCTCCAAACTAGCAGCATGACATTCTTGATGAACTCAGCGTTAGCCTCATACACCGAGGCGGAAATCTCCACCATATCCCGGCAACACTTCAGCTGCTGGGTGAGACTCCCAAGCAGACGACTCTCAACTTCCCCCTTTTGATGCCCCGCATGCCCCAGCTCGCTCGCGATCTTCCGCAGCTCAGGCAGACCATCCGGCAAGCACTCAAAAGTGGCGATTTGCTCGGCCGACAACCGTTGCCCATCGTAGAAAGTACGTAGCGTATCTACCGTATGAACGACAATATCCAGGCAATCCATCAAATCATTCAGATCCCCAGCCTCCTCAAGCCGCAGGTATCGCTCCGCATTCACCGCCACCTCCAGCAGCGCATTCTCGCACATCTGCGAGTACCGCATGCTCTGGCTGGCCGCATACGACCGGGGCATAGATACGCGCAACGTAACGCTATGGCATAGGAATAGAAAAACCATAAACCCAAAGCCCAGAGCCAGCTTCCACCGAATTCTCAGATTAGAAAACCTCATCACAATACCCCATTACTATTAAACCATTCACCACCTAAACTATACTGGGTTTAACGCCAGATTGGTTCGACGGGGTTCAGGCAAAAAGACCAATAGCACGTAAAACTACACGAACATCCCGCGAACATCCACCCATAGCACATATAGCCTGACCAAAAAAGGAACTTTTTTCACCGGGAAGCCAAGCGAAACCTAACGGGCGAGCCCACCCCACCTCCCCAACCCCTCCTTCACCCATCCCTCCAGCTCGTCCAGCGAGCAACCCAGCGAGGCCACCGACACAGAAAGCGGCGTACCGTACCACCGCATATTGCTACGCATCAGATAACGTTGCACCCGATTGCCCCGCGCAATGTACTCCTCCGGATTGCGCACCATCACCAGGAGAATACGCGCCTTCTTGCCATCCTGCCGTGCGATGCCCACGATATCCCCCCACGCTATCAGCCCCACGCTCGTGGCGTTCCCATTATCGATTATCCCCCGCTCTTCAATAACCACCCCCGGCCGCCTATCGAAGAGCTTCCAGAGGAGGTATAGCCCCATGGGCCCGAACCATAGTATGGCCACCACCCCTATGGTTTTAGCCAGCCACTCATAGCCATAGAAGCGGGAGTGTATGGAGAAATCCTCCTTCAGGATGAGCCACACGCCCGCCACCACGAAGAGTAGCACCCCGCCCACCGCAAGCAGCAGCTTCCGCCGGCTTAGCGGTATCGTCCTACTGTCTAATCCCCTGTCCATCCCAGACCTTGTCCCCATCATGCTCAATGGCTTAAGCCCCAATCTCCCCCTAATCCTTTCCCCACCCCAGCCCCCTGTACCCATAGCTCCTCGTGCTTAATAGCTTGAAGCCCAGCTTCGCCTCCTCCATCGCCACCTTCACCAGCTCTATCGTCGGCACGATGTGCGGCAGGTAGTCCACGAAGTTCTCATAGTCAAACAGCAGGTGCAGCACCTTCCGTTGCGTCATGGCTACGTGGATAGAGCCGGGGTAAACATCAATTTCAGCCTGGTATCCACAATACCACGAATGATGCTCGGCGACCAATGGCTGCTACCCAACACCTCTATTATCTCCCAGAACTTGTCCGAGCTGCCATCCCTAAACTCCAAACGTTTCTTCATGCTATTCAATTCGCGGTTCGCTATCCCTCCTCCTGCAAAGATAGCATTTCACTCGCATACCCCCCTCACCCCAAACGCATATTCCCATTGGGCCACCTGGACAACGGGACTTTTCCCTACTTTTGCCCACTACTAGCGTTCCTGATTTCGCACTGTAATACCTTCATATTGATGGAGTGCAAGCCGGGGAAAAGCCTAAAAAACGCACGGATGATAAGCACAGATGCGATACGTACCCTATACGATGAGCAGCTAGCACCCAGGCTTCGAGGGCTAGAGAAGGAGCGAAGGCGCGTGCTTATCATTGCAATACCAAGGGATGCCTGCTTCCTTGCCTTCCTGGCAGCAATACTGGCAGAGCAGTGGCTGCTGATACTCGCCAGCGTAGTCGGCATGGTGGTCCTGAGCAGCCTGTATAGCCAGCGCATGGCCAGGTACAGGGAGGGCTTCAAGCAGCGCGTGGTGGCAGAAATTGTGGCTGCCATCAATCCTGAATTTGCCTACGAAGCAAAGGGATACATCGACTCACAACACTACCTAGCCAGCGGGCTATTCCCAGACAAATTCGACCGCTACCGCGGGGACGACTACGTGCATGGGCTGATGGACAAAACCCCATTCCAATTCTCAGACATCCATACAGAGACCCTAAGCGTATCCTACGATGAGGACGGCCGAAGGGAGGAGCGGTGGGAAACCCTATACAGGGGGCTATTCTTCGCAGCGGAATTCAACAAGAAGCTCAGTGGCCTAACGATGGTAGTACCAGACAGGGAGTACACCAATCTGCTACTCCGCGAGCAGGAGGATCTGGGCAATGGCCTAAGGCTCGCACGCCTGGAGAACCCCGAATTTGAGGACATCTACTCGGTCTACTGCACTAGCCAGCAGGAGGCGCGCTACGTGCTAACGCCGGTCATGATGGAGGCCATGGTGGAGATATACCGGCGACACGGGCGCGAGCTGCATTTTTCCTTCACGCGCTCCAGCGTCTACTGCTCGGTGCCCATGCGAAAGGACAGCTTTGAGCCGAGGGTATACAGGGGCATCCGCTACAGGGAGGTGGAGGAGATGTGCTCCCTCTTCGGGCTAGTGGAAACCATCATTACGGAGATGAACCTCAACCTCCGCATCTGGAGGCATAGCTAGTCCCAGGAGTATGCATACCTCTCCTAGCCCTTCTCCCAAACCACCGTCCCGTACTCGCTGCTCCTTGTGCTCAGCAGCTTGAAGTCCAAGCTCGCCACCTCCATCGCCTGAGCAATCAGCTCTATCGTCGGCACGATATGCTTTCGGTAGTCCGACAAATGCCCGTAGTCCAGTAGCAAATGTAGCACCTTCCGATGCAGCATGGCCACGTGCAGGGTAGCGGGGTATACGTCGCTCTCGGCCTTATAGGCATGCAGCCACATGCTGTAGCGGGTGAAGAGATCCACCGAGTACTCGTGGCCCGTCCCCTTCATGATGGCAGGTAGCGCCATCCCCAGACGCAGCATCCCAGGTGCCTTCAGCAGCTTCACGGTAAGGAGTTCAATATATGAGATTCCCCTCCGCACCTCACCCCATGGAGGGCAGCCATCCCTATTCCCCAGGAGGAAGGGGAGCTGGCACTCCTCTAGCAATTGCTCCACCCGCTCGATCGTCGGTAGCACCTCGCCCACCCGCTGCAGAAAGCTGCGGTGCGGCAGGCTAAGCTCCACGAAGCGATGCTCCCGTACCTTCACGCGTAGCAGAACGGTCTTGGCATTCCTCTCCAGGGCATACTCATAGCCTGCGCCCTCCATCAGGCTCTTCGCCACCAGCTCGATATTCCCCTCCGCCACCATGCGGATCTTTTCGTCCTTTATGCGCTTCTCCCTGGCCCGAGCCTGCTGCTGTAGCTCCTCCTCCCCCGCCTCAGCCTCCACGTAGCCCTTGCGCAGCTTGCTACGGACAAGCCTATCGGCATTCTTCTGGGCATACTCGCTATCTATGAAGTTCGTCGTCTTTACCGCCCCGAGCGTACCGATGCGCCCATAGCAGATGGTCTGACGCGTACCAACAAGCTCTATCTCCCAGAACTTACCCGAGCCGTCCTCCTTCAACACCAGTCTTTTTCGCATGCAGATAGTACGGTTTTAATCGGCTACCTCCCATCGCCAATGGTAACGATTTAGCGCATACGGCGTATAATCGTCTTCCTAGCGAGCCCCATCCTCCTCTCTAATCCCTCTCCCACCCCAGCGACCTATGCTCATAGCTCTTCGTGCTCAGCAGCTTGAAGCCCAGCTTGGCCTCCTCCATTGCCACCTTCACCAGCTCTATCGTCGGCACGATGTGCGGCAGGTAGTCCGAGAAGTTCTCATAGTCAAACAGCAGGTGCAGCACCTTCCGCTGCGGCATGGCAACGTGCAGGGAGGCTGGGTATACATCGACCTCTGCCCGATACCCCTCCATCCACCTATGATGTCGAAGATTGAGGTCAACAGAGTGCTGGTATCCCGTTCCCTCCAGGCTGGCCGGCAACACCTGGGCGAGCGTATTTATCGCCATCTGGTATAGCTTCACCGCCTTCTGCAACTCGTGGTCCGACATACCCCGGAAGAGCTCCTGCCTGAGGTGCGTGCGTTCGACAACGCTCCAATCCTCAAACTCAACCTCCACCTTCCCCCAGTCCGGGCAGCCCTCTTTGTTCCCCAGCAGGAAGGGTATCTCATACTCATTGAGCAGCCGCTCCACCCGCTCGAGCGTCGGCAGCACATCGCCCACCCGCTGCAGGAAGCTACGGTGCGGCAGGCTAATCTCCACGAAGCGTCGTTTACGCACCCGCACCCGCAGGAGTACCGTCTTGGCCGTCTCCGTCATGGCGTACTCGTAGCCCGTCTCCGCCATCAGGCTCTCCACCACCAGCGGGATGCTCCCCTCGGCCACCGACCGTATCTTCGCATCCTTGCTGTGCTTCAACTCCGCCCCCTCTATCTGCTCCAGGTGCTCTGCGCAGAACCTTGCGTAGCGAATTAGCAATCGCCTCGTTCCCAGCACCATGCGACCCTTCTTGCCAAAGCGGTAGGCCTCCCAGGGCAATTCAATGAAGAAGGGGATGATGCGCCCATGGATATACCCATTCTCCACGTGGCGCACAAGGGCTAGCACCTCCTGCCCGTTGATGGAGTAGCGTATCGCGCTGACCTGCCCATTGGCATTCCGTTCCACCACCTTCTGCATGTCGGCCAGCTCCCAGCTTGCGAACTCCTCGAACTGATCGGCCAGCGAGCTAAGGCTCTCCGTGGGCTCCATGCGGTAGTGCCCATCGTAGACGGTCTCCCGCATGAGCCCATCCATCTTCCGCCGCCAGTAGGCCGCACGGAACTCGTTCAGGTTCTTGAGCTGCTCCGGAGTGAATAGCCCCACCTTCTCCTCTGGCATGGGCATGTATTCCAATGTAACTGGCACTTGCTCCTCCACCACGGGTAGCCGCACCTCCCCCGCCTCCACCTCAACATAGCCCTTGCGCAGCTTGCTGGCCACCAGCTTCTCCGCATCCTTCAGCGCCGTCGCTTCGTCCTTAAACTCCTTCACCTTCTCCTGCCCATCCGTACCCATACGCCCGAAGCGTACGGTATGGCTGCTACCCAGCACCTCTATCTCCCAGAACTTGTCCGAGCTACTATCCTTGAACTCCAGGCGTTTCCTCATGCTATCTAGTTAACTATTCGCTATCCGTCTTTGCGCAAAGATAGCATTTTGCGCGCATCCCATGCGCTAGGATACCTTTTCAGCCCTGCCCCCCCACCCTAGCCCCTTTTGCCCCCTCCTGAAAAAAATCGCTAACTTAGCGCGGTATAAGAATGGATAAGCAGAACGAAAGTAACATATGTATAGAGACACAAATTGCGGTGCGCTCCGCATCGCAGATGCAGGGAAAGAGGTAAAGCTGGCCGGATGGGTGCAGCGGGTAAGAAAGCTCGGCGCGCTGGTATTCATCGACCTACGCGACCGCTTCGGCATTAGCCAGCTGGTCATCGACGAGAC
>PDRH01000115.1 GCA_002748015.1 Bacteroidota bacterium
TGGTCCTTCCAGCCATCTGCCTTCTTGTATGCATCTAGGCTACCCTGGGGGACGTAGAGCTTCACTGTGGACCCAAATAGCAGATTTCCCTCGCACTCAGGGGGAGTAGCCGCTGGGATGTAGACGCTCTCCAGCGGAGAGGGGTCCTCAACGTAATAAAAGGCATACTTCCCGAGGTGTACCACAGAGCTGGGAATGGTCACGCTCTTTAGCGTAGGGCATTCAGCGAAGGCATATGCGTTAATTCGGGTTACTGAGCTGGGGACTTCGTAGCTTGCGTTTTTCCTACTGGGTGGGTAGGTATGCAGGGTCTTCCCGTCCTTGGAGAAGAGCAGACCATCCTTGACGCAGTAGTGCTCATTATCCTCGTCGATCTCTATCGTCTCCAGCGATGCGCACCAGGCAAAAGCGCCAGGGCTAATGCTGCTTACCGAGCTGGGGATTTTCACGGTGGCCAGCCAAGGGACGTCCGCAAAAACAGCGAACCCAATGCTGTTCAATGTGCTGGAGAGCTGGATGGTCTCTAGAGGGCTACCATAAAAGGCAAAGTCCCCAATGCTGCTTACCGAGGCGGGCATCTCATAGCTGCTTTCCTTCTTACCGGCTGGGTAGGTATGCAGGGTCTTCCCGTCGTTAGAGTAGAGGATGCCATCCTTAGAGCTATAGTGCTGATTACCCGCATCAACGTTGATTGACAGCAGCTTCAGGGAATATTCAAAAGCCCCGCTGCCAATGTTGCTCACCGTGCTTGGAATTGTTACGCTGGTGAGGGAGCATGCGCTGAAAACAGCTTCGCCGATGCTAGCCAATGAGTTGGGAAATTCTACGTTACCTAGTTCATCGCAATCCGCGAAAGCAAACTTACCGATGCTGGTCACAGAATTAGGGAGTTTTACGCCGGTTAAAAATATGCAGTACGCACATGCATACTCGCCAATGCTGGTTACCGCATAGTCCTTCCCATCGTGATTCACCGTTGGGAGTATATCCAGGGTTCCCGAATAGTCCTTGTTTACCAATTTATCCACTTCCACCTCAAGGGGGGGATCTGCCTTCGTAACCTCGTACCTCAGCTCCCCGTCATCCCACTTATCCCCCACCTGCGGATCTGCGGCAAGTGCGGTAACCGCTAGGCCCACCATCAAGCCAAACAGAAGTAGTAAGCGTCTAATCATTGTCCATTCCTCCATAGTTTAGTTTCCGCAGGGATATGGGGCGGCATTAGCTGGCCGGCCGACCTGCGGCAAGGCGCATGTCTTTAGGCATTCATCATGCGCAAATGTAGCTTTTTACTCCTAGGATAGCAATAGGCGGGGTGTGCTTTTTACTGATACCATAATGCCGGATAGTAAGGCCTACTTCTTCACGGCCTCAAACTGGAGGGTCTCATCATTGAACACGAGGCCACGGTAGAAGTAGTCGTACTCCTCCTCGTTGAAGCTTACCTCCTGGGGGTCGATGCCTTCGGCGACCAGCTGGTTCTTGTAGAAGAGGTGCTCCCTGTCGCGGGCCATGTGGCCGAATTTATGGAGGGGCTCGAAGGTGGGGGCGTGGGCGCCGGGTATCTGCTCGTTGTAGTAGTACACCCGGCCGTCGAGGGTGAAGTAGAAGGCGCTGTCGAAGTCGCCGAGGGTGGCGATGTCCTGGACGGGGTACTCGTAGAGGCTGTCGGCGAGGGCGTAGTAGAGGTAGCGGTCGGTGTAGACGATGTCGGCGTTCTGCTTCCTGATGATGCGGAAGCCCTCGCTGCTGCCGTGGCTGTTGGGGATTTTGGTCTTTAGGAACTCGGAGTAGATGAAGTCCTTGTCGGCGTGGATGAAGGTCGTGAGGGTTCTGAAGGTCTGGTAGTCCACGCTGTCGACCAGCTCGTTGTGGCGGAAGATGTGGTGGGCATCCTTGGCCCAGTCGGTGCCGGTTTCGCCTGCGAGGGGGTAGAGGGGGCGATAAGTCTTGGCGTCGGCCTCCTCTATGATGTCGAGATACTGTAGATCGGCGCTGGCGGTGGCTCCGTTCTCGTCGATGAAGTCCTCGCGGGACGTTTTCAGCTGGTAGACGTGCTTGGCGTCGATGTAGGTGCGGTGGAGGTGGGGCAGGTGCCTAAAGGTGGGGTAGTCGACGAAGTCGGCAATGCGGTTTCTGAAGTAGAGGTGGCGGTCGTCGCGGGCGAAGTTGTTGTCGAGAACCCGGAATGTCTGGGGGTTGGCCTCGGGGATTAGCACCCAGTGGTAGTCGTTGCGCCCGCGGATGAACACGGTGAGGGGGTCATTGCTACGGGAGGGGTCGTGGGTGTACTCGTAGAAGATCTGGGAGCGGTCGGGGGAGTAGCCGAAGTGGCGGGACTTGGCCTCGTCGACGAACTCACGGCTATTCTTGGGGATGCAGGATGGGAGGAGGGCGGACAGGGCGATTGCGAGAAGGATTAGGGACGGTACTAGGATGTTGCTCTTCATGGCTTTAGCTGTTTGTCTGTTTATACTTGCGCTACGATTTCCCAGTGCGCCCAGCGGATGGCGGAGAAGGTGGGGTGGCGAAAGCGGCTGTCCTCATTGCGCACGAACATGAGTTCCACCTCGCCCTCATCGGGACGGTAGTTGGCAATCCAGGTGTTGGCCAGCCGCCAGGTACGCTCGAGGGATTCCTCTACGGAGGCTTCTGGCCGGATTACCTGTCCCTTGAGGATGAGCTTGTAGCAGTCCGGGAACTTGTCGTAGGGGGATAGGTTGAACTGCTCGGGGAGGTCGAGGGCGCGGCATATGCGGGCGGCGAGCCTTCGGGCCTTTTCGGGCTGGGTCTGGTGGTCGAGGATGATGGTGAGGTAGAAGGTCTTCATGGTCTAGAGCTTTTGGGCGTAGGGGAGCATCATTTCGTAGATGCCCAGGGCGCTGGAGATGGCCTCGGCGAAGTCCCTATCGGTTTCGGCGAAGCGGAAGAAGCCCTCCTCCAGGCGATGTGCGTTGCTGGTAACCCACTGGGCGAGGGTGCGCCTATCTGGCTTGGGTAGGATGCATGGGCCTATGCCTTCAATGATGGACGGGTAGTCGTCCTGGAGCATGCCCACGAAGTTGCGGTAGCCCTGCTGCTCGGGGTCGAGGTCCCAGTCGCCGAGGAGGGCCGGGAAATCCCCAAGCCGCCGGCTAATCTCCACGAGGTTCTCGAGGTCGAACCAGCTGCGGGTATTTATCTCCCATGCCCACCACGCCCGTAGGAAGCTGCGTATGGCCTGCTGCTCCTGCTGGGGCCAGGTCTCCCATTCGGCGTAGTCGAGCTTGCCCAGGATGATGAAGGTGTTGGTGGATAGCTGCCCATCGGCGAGCAGCTCGAGTAGGAGGGGGAGGTAGTGCTTTAGGTCGTTCAGGCCACCGACGGTGGTCATGGCTTGAAGGGCGTAGGCATCCATGGCCACCCAGTCGACGAGGTGCAGGGGGATGGCGGCCCCACCGAGCGATTCGGCCTCCTCCTGGTGTATGGCGCGGGCGAGGATGCGGTCGCTGGCGGGGTACTTGGCGAACTGCCAGTAGAGCTCGGCGAGGGCCTCGTCGAATGCGCTGCGCAGGGTGTGACGGTGCTGTCTGGGTGTTGGCAAGGGGGAGATTATCTTATTTCACAGAAAGGGTGTGCATCGGACTCCGCCCCCTCCCATTCCGAATGATTAAACATCTCCATACCCTACAGTTCCTCCCACCCCCAATCGCACTCCCCGCGGGTATCCCTTCGGGTGTCGAAGGCCGCGCCGATACCGAAGATGGGCTTGCCCTTGGCACGGTGGGGATCGGCGTAGTGCTTCTCCTTGATCTGGGCGAGGGCGCTGGCGCCGGTCTCCTGGCCCTGGGTAAGCTTCAGCTCGAAGATGTAGATGGCCTCAGGCATGTCGAGCACGACATCGGAGCGACCGTGTAGGGAGTGCATCTCGGTGCGCACATCGCATCCCAGGGCGGCGAACCAGGCGTAGAGGGCGACCTGGAAGAGCTGCTCGTACACCTTTGCACGTGCCTCCTCCCGCTTCTCCTCGTTGGGTAGTTGATCCAGCGGCTGCGTACGCTGCTGGCCCACTGCGCTATAGGGTATGCCAGCGATGAGGGCGAGGAGTTCGCCCATGGCGGCATCTATGCTCCCCCTCATGAGGGCCACCTGGAAGCTCGTGGGTCTACCGGGGTAGCCTAGCCCCATGCGCGGCGCGCTGAAGATGTCGAGGAGGACATTCCAGAAGTTGTAGACGACCTCGTGGTTCGGGAAGGCGAGGGTAAGGATGAGGCTTCGCGTATCGTAATCCTTGATGGTCAGGTAGCCGCTCTGGAACAGGAGGGGTATGGGGTTGCGACCGGTGAAGTCGAGCTTTTTGAGGTCCTCCTTGTGGATGATGATATCGCGGGTTAGCAGATGGAAGTCGAAGGTGTAGCTGGGGAATACGGTGGCCAGGAGGGCGGACATGCCGGTTTCGGACCAGTTATTGGACAGCTCATGCTGGTAGAAGCAGTAGATGAGGCTCTGGGGGTTGTATACATGCAGGGGGGCGCTGGTGAAGCGGTAGCCGTCGTAGTAGCCCCGGAGGATCTTGACTGCCCCCTCGAAGTCGGTGTTTTCCCGCTCGGCCAGCTCCTCTATCTCGGGGCGGAATCCCTCCTTCAGCTCCTCCTCTGTGATGCCGCAGAGGGCCGCATACTCGGGGTTGAAGGTCTGGTTGAGGATGCTGTTGGCGCCGCTGAAGAGGCTCAGCTCTGCGAACTGGGTGATGCCGGTTACGACGACCATGTGGAGGAACTCGCCGCTCTCCTTGATGGCCTTGTAGAAGCCACGAAGCTCGGACTTATAGTAGAGGTGCAGCTCCTGCTGGTCGGGGGTTATGGTGTCGGTGATGGGATTGTCGTACTCGTCGACCAGGATGACAGGCTTGATGCCAGTCTGCTGGTAGGCGGTGCGTATAAGCGTAAGCATACGCTTGCCCAGAGGCCCCTCGGATGGGAGCTGGTACTCCTTTTCATACTGCTGGAGGAAGAAGGTGCATATGTTGTAGACATCGCTCTTCTGATTGTAGCTAGAAGAGGAGAACCCAAAGAAGAAGGTCGGGTGCTTGACCCATTCCGTCTCGCCGGCGGCCGCCCTGAGCTGCTCAACCTTTAGCCCCTCGAAGAGGTGTCCATCCCCCTGGAAGTAGCTCTTTAGGGTACTGATCATGAGGCTCTTCCCGAAGCGTCGAGGGCGGGCGATGAACTGCGAAACGGGGCCATGGGCCACCTTCCAGATGACGTCCGTCTTGTCTATGTATACGTAGTTCCCTTCGCGTAGCTGCTTGAAGCTCTGCACGCCGAAAGGGAGCTTGCGGGTGGATAGAATGCTATTTGCCTGGCTCATGCTTGCTCCTCCGTGGTTCTTGTTTGGGCAAAGGTAGCCATAATTTACGTACTGGTATTTGCTGGCGAGATATCCATCTGGCCAAGGGGAATTGTTAAATTAAGGGCGGCATCGGCTTGCCAAACCAAAGAATAAGTCTATATTTGGGGTGTAAACAGAATGCCATGATGCAGCAGGAATCCGCTGGCCTGGCCACGGCGTTAGATGTCCTCCAGCGCGAGGAGGCTCGCCTGGTCGAGGCGCTTCGCCGGGGTAGTGATCATGATGAAGAGGCCAGGCTTCTTCTTTCGGACCTCAAGCGGGCTGTCGCTTGGCTCGCTAGGATAGAGGAGCTGGGGCTAGGCCCTGCATCGCGCTACGATATCCTGCCAATTCCCGACCTCCCGGATGCCTTTGCGAGCTACAGGATAATGGACGACTGCGACTCCGACGACAGGGAGGATTGGCGCGAGCTTAGCGAAGGGCTTATAATTGCTGGTGGTGATTTCATCATCAGCCGAAAGGGTTAGGTATATGGAGTACTATCTCGGGGGATACTATCTGTTCAGGCTGGTGGAGTTGCCCTATGGCAGCTTTGAGGGGCGCAGGGTCTACACCTGTAGCTCCTACATCAATGAGTCCTACTACGATTCGTGGGCGCTACCCTGGACGGGTGACGGCGAGGGCCTCTGCGAGGCGGATATCGCCCATCTGCAGCCGGACGGCGAGCACCTACCCCAGCTACAGGAGTGGGTGGATGCGCGCTTCAATGAGGAGCGGATGGGCTGGCAATCGGTCTTTGCGGACATGCCGACCCTGCATGAGTATCGGCGGTTCTTCTTCCCCGATAGCCCGGCGGTGGCGCTGGGGGTAGCCTTTCCCGAGGGGGAGCGAAAGGCCCTGCTGGAAGCCCTGAAGCCAGCGGGAGAGATGAGCGGCGAAGTAGGGCTATACCAGAACCTCAAGGCTGCGAGGCTGGATGCGGAGGGGGAGGGCGAGGTGCTCGGCTTCGACATCATCGGGGTCGACGTAGCCTGGGAGTGCTTTAGCTTCCATACCCACGACTTAGCCCCGGAGTTGCAAGAGCGCTTTGGCCTTACCGTCAATGCCTACGGGCTACTCGAGGACAATGAGCATTGGGATGCCATCATGGCCTACATGAACGACAGGACGAACCGCTTCGAGTCCGTACCGTGGTTCTACGTGCGGGTGAAACGGATGGCAGAGTGGCCTGGGGGCGAGGCGCGTAGCCTGTAGTCGTAATAATACTTGTAACGATGGAAAAGGATTGGTCAGCGCTAGCGGCGCACTTCGACGACCTGCAGCGTAGGGTTACCGGGCCGGAGGTCGATAGGGAGATAAAGAGCGAGCTTGCAAAGCTGCAGAACCTGGGGGCAGTCCTCGAGCTGGGCTGTGGCAATGGGGGCTATACGCCCTCCCTGCTGGATGCCTGCGATTCCCTGCTGGCAACGGACATATCTGAGGACATGCTGCGCGTGGCGAAGGAGAGGCTAAAGGGCTCTCCAAAGGTAAGCGTGCGGCAGGCCTCCTGCTACGATACCGGGCTAGAGGCGGGCGCGTACGATACCGTATTCATGGGCAACCTCATCCATGTGGTGGCGCAGCCCGAGGAGGCCATGAAGGAGGCCCACCGCCTGCTAAAGGACAGGGGGCGGCTGGTGATAGTATCCTTCACCCCGGACGGTCTCTCGCCGCTAGGCAAGGCAAAGCTCATCGCCCGCTACCTCAGGCACTTCGGCCCGCCGCCTAAGGGTGGCACCAAGTTCACCCTTACGAGCCTATGCGTATTCGTCCCCTCTTGCGGCTTCGAGATAGAGGACGTGCACCTCCTGGGGGACAATATGGCCAAGGCCATATTCATGGTAGCGAGGAGGCGCTAGGGGCTTAATCTCGCTAGGCTACCCATCCCCCTGGTCCTCCTCCACGTAGCGTAGGGGGACCTCATCGGTAAGCCACACCCCGTTGTCCGAGAGGAGGAAGGCGTAGCCATCCCTCTCCATCTGCCCGGCCAGCACACGGAGTACAACAGCCCTACCATGGCGTTGCCCAACGGCTCTGGCGGTGCTTGGGTCTACGCTAAGGTGCACATGGTGGCGCTCCATCCGCCTGATGCACCCCGCCCCCTCTATCGCTTTGATAAATCGGCTGGCCGTACCGTGGTAGAGGTATTCGGGTGGCGACTGCGGCTTATACCCCAGGTCTACGCTGATGCTATGCCCCTGGTTGGCCCTGATGCGCTGCCCATCCGGACTCAGGATGAAGCGCTGCTTGGCATTCGTCCGCACGATTTCCTCTAGCCCCGCGCGGTCCATCCTATGCCCATGCGCATTCATCCTTTCAATCAGCTCCTGTACATCCGCCCATCCCTGCTGGTCGAGGCGAAGGCCTATGGTCTCGGGCTTGTGGCGCAGGATGAGGCTGAGGAACTTGCTATCTTTTGGGGAGGCACTCATAGAGAAGTATTTTGAGGGAGTATTCCGTGGGCAAAGGTAGGGAGAATTATCCTTTCCCCAATTCGCTCCATAATCCGTTAGGTATTACGCCAGCAAGGGAGGTCTCAAAGCCACATTCGTCAGGCTGTCATGCCAAGCCATACACTCCATAATCGTTAAAATAGGATGCCAAAAAAAGGGATATATCTACCAACAATATATAGAATATTAACCCTTATATAGCCTTGTTCCCTCTTCCGGCGGTGAATTTGGCGTACTCTAGCCCGCATCCCCCGCAGGAATGAAGGTTTACCTCCCATCTGCCTCCACGGCCCCTCCGAATTTTCCCAGTGCAAATTCGGAGGGGATGCTTTGGCGGGGCGGGGGTGGAGGTAGGGCGTGTTAGGAATTGTTGGTTAATGTGGCGTTTCTATGCTATGCGTATGGTTCTCTACCTCGCTTCACCCCCTTGTCCCCCAACCTTCGCCAATTATCCCTACCTTTACTCCGAATTACGCATAAACCATCAGGATGATAACATACTTAGAGTACCGCAGCGAGAAGTCCAGCAAGTTCTGGGAGATAGAGGTCAAGGGAACAAGCTACACCGTGCGCTACGGCAAGATCGGCACGCTGGGCACGC
>PDRH01000116.1 GCA_002748015.1 Bacteroidota bacterium
CTACGTGTTTTTTTGGCGGGCTTGGTATCGTTCTACCATGCGGGGGAGGCGGCCTTCAATCGGCGATTTGCCGATATGGCTCGGGTAGAGCGGGCGGTTGGGGTGCTGGAGGGCATTGGGCGGCGGTGGATCATAGACACCTCGCCGGCGGAGCAGCTGGTGGTGGAGCTGCACATGCCGGAGGCACTTTTTCTGGAGGTGCGGCTGGGGGTGGCGGATTTTGATGCGCAGCTGGCGATGCTGCCCTCGACGGTGGAGCGGGTGATGGGGGCGATGGGGGAGGCCCCGCTGCGCTTCAAGCTCTATGCGGGCGATTATGATGGGGCGTATGGGGCGCCGTGGGTGGTGGGGTAGGGGAATGGCCTGGTCCCGCTGGTTATGTAGGAAAAAGAAACCCTGGGTCTCGGTGGGTGAGGCCCAGGGTTTGGTGGGGAGTTAAGGCTTTGCCTACTTGAGGTGTGGGCGTATGAGATCGGCCCACTGGTCTATGCGCTGCCTGTTCTTGGCCTCTCCGTCCTCGGCATCGAGGCATAGGCCTATCATGCGTGCGCCGCGCTGGGAGCGGGACCAGGTGAAGCTGTAGTCGGTGGCGGGGCTGTGGCCTATCCAGTGGGCGCCGTTGAGGCCTATCTTGTCGACGAACTCCTGCAGGCCGGAGCAGAAGCTGTCGGGGTGGCGCTTCTGGCTACCTACGCCTACGAGGGCGATTTTCTTCTGCGAGAAGTCCACGTCGCTCAGGAGCTTGACCTTGGTGTCGAAGTCGTCCATGAGGTGGCCGTAGCCGTAGTTGGCGCTGACGAAGAAGAGGAGGTCGTAGGGGGCCATGTCCTTGGGGGCGTGGTCCTTCATGCTGAATATGTCGGCTATGCCGAATAGCTCGCCTATCTGCCTGGCGAAGCCCTCGGCAGTGCCCCCGTGCGAGGCGTAGAAAATCGCTGTTTTCATCCCATTGCTGCTGTTTAGTGAGTTGTAGTTTCGACGGGCTTGTCGTTTGGGTGGGCCCGTATGTGTGTAACAGGGGGGATGGTGTTTTGTTTAATGGTTCTAGATAATAGAGGGGGGGTAGATATGAGGGGGGCGCATTTAGGCATGCGTCGAGCCGCTATGCCTACGGGCTGCTTGCTCTGGGTAGATGTCCCCTATTCGGCGCATTGGGCATGGTAAGTAGTAGGTATAGCGTTTTTGCGTTTCGCTCAATAGCGTGGACGCCCAGGCTTGCCCGCCAGTCGCTGCATGCCTAGCATGGTGAATGGATATAAGTAGAATTGAGGGGGGGATTTTACGCCTTGGGTTCTGGAGGAGGTGGACTTTACGGATTGCCAGCTGGATGGGGCGGCCTTCGGTGAGGTGGAGGCCGCAATGTTCACGTCTTGCAGCATGCGGAATTTGCGGCTACGGGAGGCCTCGCTGGAGGGGATAGACCTGGATAAGTGCAATTTTCACTCGGCAGACTACGAGGGGCTGGTCCTGGAGGGGCACACGTTCTTCGATAGCCGCTTTGACTGGGAGGGCGGCGAGGTTACCTTCCGGGGGGTGGAGGTGGAGAATTGCGACTTTACGGGGCGGGCGTGGGAGAGCCTGCGCATAGAGGGAATGGGCAGCTTCTCGGATTGCCGGGCTGGGGGGAAGGAATTGGAGGACTGCTAATCGGGCTATTCTCCCTGCTCTTTGTCCACCTCCCCCATCAGCCGTATGGTTTCGGACAGGGCGTGGACGATGCACTGGTAGTGCTCGATGTCGTCAAAGGATAGGGGGCGGAGCGGCTCGCCCTTCTTTGCCTGCCTATCTTTGAGCCATTTCTGGGAGGGCTGGTAGCTGCCGATGTAGAAGGTCCAGACGTCCTTGGGTACGTTGTCGAAGTACTGGGTGTCGTTGATGTAGACGCGGGCATCCACCCAGCGGATGGTGTCGATGGTGTTGGGGCCGGGTACGGGGAAGGTGCAGCCCAGCTGCCAGGACTGCGCGTTCTCCATCAGGTGCGTCTCCCGTAGCTGCCTACCGAGGCCTGCTAGCCGCTGGTACTCCTCTACGTCGGTGGGGTAGGGGATGCGGGGGAAGTCTATCTTGAGGAACTCCTGGTACTTCTCCCGGTAGGTGGGGGAGTGGAGTATGGCGTAGATGTAGTCGAAGAGCTCCTGGGGCTCAACCTTCTCGCCGAGGGATTGCTCTATCCTGGCCAGCTCGGCGGGGTTGAGGTTGGGGACGAGGCGGTGTGCCGTGGGTGCTTCTTCGGCGTTGCTCTGCTCGAGGGGGGAGGGAGCCTCTAGGCGGTAGAGGGGGAAAACGTTGCCCGCACCGTGCCTGGCGGCATTGGCAATGAGGTTCTTGTCCGCAATGGTTCGGCTCGCAAATGCATGCCGCCAGGTGCCTGCGCACTGCCTCGGTGCTATGAGCGCTATATTCTGGGGGTGTAACAGGTGCAAAAAATTTCGGAATCGTGGCCTGGCCACGATTCCGTTTGTAGTACCTGTGTAGTAGAGGAATTTCGTGTCGAAGGGGCGGTAGGCGTAGCGGGTGATCTTTGAGCTGTCAAGCCCTGGGCCAACGTCTGCTTTGGCACGTTCAATAGACCAATCACGTGAGTCTTTGAGGTTGTACTTGCGCTTTAGCTCTTCGTTTGGTAGCTCTATAAGGCTTTGGATACGTTCTTGTACTTCAGAAGTACTGTCGCAGATAACGAAGCCATCCTGGCTGGTTAAAGCCCCTACCGATGAGTGGCTAAACAGTTGCTCTAATGAAAAGTTCTTGTCGTATTCTTCTTGTAGGGCAAAGTCCTTGGGTACGAAGAAGTAGTAGGGCGCAATGGGCTGTAGCTCTTCCCAGGGAATGGAGGCGAGCGTGCTTGCGTCCAGCTCGTTGTACTTGAACTGGCGGCTACCCATGAGGGAGTGGTAGTGCACTTGGGCTAACTCTGTGCGCTGTGGTGTCGCTGTGGCCAATGCTTGCCCCTCCACTTTGGGCTCGCCGTGGCGCACGAATATGTTGATGCTTACCCCGGGCGTGATGTCGAAGACGTTCTCGTCCTTTCCCCCGTCCGGGCAAATTTCCTTTCTATGGGCATCGCCGTGCAGGTTGAGGATGTATATGTCGTCGAAGGCTTTCAGCAACTCACGTCTCATTTTCTGGTGGATGATACCGTCCAGGAAGCTGCTATTGCAGATGTAGGCCAGCACCCCCTCCCCCGTCCGCTCGATGTAGCTATGCCCGAGGCGGATGAATTTGATGTAGTCGTCCGAGAGGGGTTGTATATTGCGCTCTCCCTCTGGCTTGTAGCCCTCTATCAGGTCGAGTATCCACTGGCTCTTGTTGCTGCTGCTGACGCTATAGGGCGGGTTGCCCATCATCACCATCACCGGCGTATCCCGCTTAATGGCGTTGGCCTCTTCGGCTTCAGCAGCTAGCCATACGGAGAAGAGGTCCTCGCTGTGCTGATGCTGCTCTTCGAGGGAGTTGGTCAGGTAGATGCGTAGCCGTTCGTCGCTCTGGTGGGTGTATCCAGTGGTCTGCAGCTCGTGGCTAAGCTTTAGGTGCGCAATGGCGTACGGGGCCATGAGTATTTCGAAGCCGTATAGCCTCGGTATGAGGTGCTGCTCTACGTAGCTCTGCCATGCGCCCTTATTGCTCCTGAATTTGGTGTGGATTTGCCGCACGATCTCCACGAGGAAGGTGCCGGTTCCCGTAGCTGGGTCAAGGATCTGAACGCGGTGGTGGTGGGCGTTTGCCGTGGAGCTGTCGGCTAGCCCTTTGGGTAGGCCGAAGTTCCCTATGAGTATATCATCTACGGCTCTAACCATGAAGGAGACCACCGGCTGGGGGGTGTACCACACGCCCTTGGCCTTCCGGAGCGCTGGGTTGTAGGCCGCCAGGAAGTCCTCGTAGAAGTGAACGATGGGGTCGTGCGTTCCGTCGCCCATCACGGCTTCGGTGTTCACGTGGTTGAAGGTGCTTGCCAGGTCATCGACTATCCATGCGAGTTGGGAATCTACGCGCCCGCCGGCGAGGTCCTCGAATAGCCCGAGGAGGAAGGGGTTGGTCTCGGGGATTAGCTCTGCGGCCTTTCTCCTCGTGAAATCATCGTTGCCATCGTGGTGTAGCCGTGCGGCGAAGAGGCCGTAGGTGATGGTCTGGGCATAGATATCGGCGAATTCCTGGGGTTCTAGGTCGTTGATAAGTACCTTTTTTAGGGACGTGTACCATTGGGTCAGCTTCTTCGGCTTTTTCTGTAGCGTTAGGCTGATGGTCTGGGCTAGCAACCTTGCCTTTCCTGCCATAATCTGTGCCAGCGCCTTCGGCGAGCTGATGCCCTGTGGCTGGACCACCTTTATGTGGTTGACCACCAGCTCGCAGAACTTCCCTTCATTCTCCTTCAGGTATACTATCCTGCCCCCCTTCACCTCCCCGATCCGCACGCTGTCCACGAATTCGCCCCCCTGGTAGACGTGGAAGTCGAGGTAGTCGGTGAATATGAGGTTCTCGAGGGCCTCTTTGTAGCGGGTGAATTGCTCTCTATTGGCCCTGCGCCCGTCGAGGTCGGGGTCGCCTATGTCCTTGGCCTCGATGAAGGCGACGGGTAGGTCGCTACTCAGGGAGGTGATGATGTAGTCTGGTGCGCCGCAGTCGATGTGCTTCGGCTCGTAGGTGATGGCGTGGGCGGGGAGCAGGGTGGTGAGCAGCTCGTGGAGGTGGGGGCGGTAGGAGTGCTCGGTGGCCTTGCCCTGTTGGTAGGTGGCGTTGAGGTGCTGGATGTAGCTCTGGGTAATCATAGCGTGGCCTGTTAGCGGGTCTAAGGTAGGGAAAATGGGGCTATCTCAGGCTATTCTAGCTATCCCTATTCGGTTTATTGCGGTTCGCCATTCTAGGCATGCGGCGAGCCGCTATGCCTACGGGCTGCTTGCTACCCAATGCGCCGAATAGGGGGTATTTATCTCGAGTATGTAGTGGCAGCTGGCTTTTTCACTTCGTTCAACCGCGGTAGCCATATCCGACCCGCTGGTGCTGCGCCGCCAATCAGTCGGATAGGGGTGTCAATAGTGTTGATAACTTGCCTTTCCCCCCGTATATCAGGGGCTAGCCTATTGGTTGCCCGCTCGTTGCCCTGTTGATATCTATCTTCCCCTGCATTGCGCCACCCTGGGCTAGCCCCCGGCCCACGCCCGGTTGGTGTGGCCTACAGGCGTTTTCCCCGCTCGTTCTGCTCCCTATGAAAGAAAGTTCGTGGCGCAAGGGCTTGCTATATAGGGAGATTCAACGGATGTAAACAACCTTGTAGATAACTTTCCGGCCAATTCGGAAAAGCGAGTGGTATTGCGGCTACCTTTGCGTTGCTATGATTTACTAACTAAAGGAAGAAGATAATGAAGAAAGCGATTTCGCAGCTGCACCCGGTAGACCGCTATGCGCGTCGGGATGAGAGCGATATACAGGACGCGATGCAAACGCAGGGGGAGAGCGCTGGCGAGGGTCAGGTAGCGCATGAGGTGGAGAAGCGGGATGGGTCGCGCGATGCGTACAATCCGGACAAGATTCGCGGGGCGATTCGCAAGGCCTACCTGGCCGGGGGCATAGAGCCCCAGGAGGAGGTGATCGGCCGTATAATCGACCGTATAGATGTGGAGATGCGTCTGCGTGGCGTGATGCACGTGGAGGAGATCCAGGATATGGTGGAGAAGGAGCTGATGAGCTACCACCCCTATACGGCCAAGCGCTACATCATATACCGTGAGATGCGCAGCATCGCCCGCGACAAGCGTACGCGCCTCAAGCATACGATGGACGGCATCGTGCAGGTGGAGAGCAACGATGTGAACCACAGCAACGCCAACATGTCCTCCCACACGCCGGCGGGGCAGATGATGACCTTCGCCTCGGAGATTGCGAAGGACTACACGGAGAAGTACATCCTCAACACACGCTACATGCGGGCGCACCGAGATGGGGATATCCATATCCACGACCTGGATTACTACCCGACGAAGACGACCACCTGCCTGCAGTATGACCTGGCAGACCTCTTCGAGCGTGGCTTCCACACCAAGAATGGTTCGGTGCGTACGCCCCAGAGCATACAGAGCTACGCGACGCTGGCAACCATCATCTTCCAGACGAACCAGAACGAGCAGCATGGCGGCCAGGCCATACCGGCCTTCGACTTCTTCATGGCCCCGGGCGTAATGAAGTCCTACTGGAAGCACATCGCCCGTCACCTCCAGCTCTTCGCCAAGATGCAGGGGCAGGAAGCGCCCGAGGAGAAGGCCATCCGCGAGGAGGTGTTCCGGGTGTCCCCAGAGCTGCTGTCGAACGATGAGGTTAAGGGGCAGATCTCCGAAATCGCCAAGGTTCTCGGGATATCCATAGAGGATAGCGTGGCTGATACCATCATGACCGAGGCCATCGCCCTGACGCGTCGCGATACGCACCAGGCCATGGAGGGTTTCATCCACAACCTGAACACCATGCACTCCCGCGGGGGTAACCAGGTGGTCTTCAGCTCCATCAACTACGGCACCGACACCTCCCCCGCTGGGCGTATGCTCATAGAGGAGCTGCTCCGTGCGACCGAGGAGGGCCTGGGGCAGGGCGAGGTGCCCATCTTCCCGATACAGATATTCAAGGTTAAGGACGGGGTGAACTACTCCGAGGCCGACATCAAGCTGGCCGAGGCCAACTTCGAGGATGCCCTTGCCGGCAAGCTCGAGTTTGAGTGCCCGAACTTCGACCTCCTGCTGGAGGCCTGCCGCACGACGGCCAAGGCGCTGTTCCCGAACTTTGTGTTCCTGGATACGCCCTACAACAAGGATGAGCTCTGGCGTGCGGACGATCCCAAGCGCTACTACCATGAGGTGGCCACCATGGGTTGCCGTACCCGCGTGTACGAGAACGTAGCTGGCCCGAGGACCTCCATCGGTCGGGGTAACCTCTCCTTCACCTCCATCAATATGCCCCGCCTGGCCATTGAGGCCCGCCAGGAGGCGGCCAATGCCTACGTGGACGGCACGGAGCAGGAGGTGGCCGCGGCGGCCAAGGAGATGTTCCTGCGCCGGGTTGCTGACAAGGCGCGCTTCGTGGGCGAGCAGCTCAACCAGCGCTACGAGTACCAGCGGTCCGCCCTGGCCATGCAGTTCCCCTTCATGATGGGCAACAACGTGTGGAAGGGTGGTGGCAACCTCCGTCCGGATAGCCAGGTAGGCGATGTCGTGAAGCAGGGAACGCTCGGTATAGGCTTTATCGGTGGGCATAACGCCATGATGGCTCTCTACGGCAAGGGGCATGCGGAGTCCAAGGAGGCTTGGGATACCCTCTACGAGGCCCTGGAGGTTATGAACAGGGTGGCCGAGGAGTTCAAGCAGAAGTACGGCCTAAACTACGCCGTTCTGGGGACCCCCGCAGAGGGGCTTTCCGGCCGCTTCACCCGTATGGATAGGGCGCGCTACGGCGTGATAGAGGGCGTGACCGACCGCGACTACTACGTGAACTCCTTCCACGTGGACGTGCGCAAGCCCGTGGGTATCATGCAGAAGATAGCCCTCGAGGCGCCCTTCCATGCCCTGACCAAGGGTGGGCACATTACCTACGTGGAGCTGGATGGTGAGGCCAAGAAGAATGTCAAGGTGATGCTCAAGATAGTGGTGGCCATGCACGACAACGGCATCGGCTACGGCAGCATCAACCACCCTGTGGATACCTGCCGCCAGTGTAGCTTCAAGGGGGTAATCTACGACAAGTGCCCCGTATGCCAGAGCGACCAGATTGAGCGTTTGCGCCGTATCACGGGCTACCTTACGGGTACCCTCGATAGCTGGAACTCGGCCAAGCAGGCAGAGGAGCATGACCGCGTAAAGCACGGCAAGGGGCCTACAGCCAAGTAGAAGCCCTTTGATAGCTAGGAAATGCAGATAGAAGGTTTCGGACTCAGGTACCTCAGGTTCCTGGAAGAGACCATAGTAGACGGTGACGGCCTGAGAGATGCCCTGTATCTCTCGGGCTGTCGCCATGCTTGCCCCAAGTGCCATAATCCGGAGAGCTGGAACGGCAAGTCTGGGCGGCTGATGACCGATGCCATGGTGGATTTCATCATCGAGCGCATCGAGCTGAACCCCCTGCTCGACGGGCTGACTGTTACCGGGGGTGACCCTTTCTACAATCCGCCCGCCCTCCTTGAGCTGCTGCGCCGGATAAAAACGGCTACGGGTATAGATATCTGGTGCTACACGGGCTATAGGATAGAGGACATGGCCGGGGATGAAGAGCTGCTAGCCCCCCTGGAGTACATCGATACCCTAGTCGATGGCCCCTTCATCTACGCTGAGCGCGACCCCATGCTCACCTTCCGTGGTAGCCGGAACCAACGCCTGATACGTTCGCCCTATACCGTCGCCCAGCGCATCTTGG
>PDRH01000117.1 GCA_002748015.1 Bacteroidota bacterium
TAGGATGGCTGACTAAGAAGTGCTACCTTTGCACTGCGCCTCTAAATGGAAGGCGTAGTAATTTTAACAAGCTAAAGCACTAAGAAATGAACCGAACCCAACGTATCCTACTATCCATTGCCCTAGCAGCAATCCTCGGATTTACTGCCTGCGGTGAGAGCAATGACAATGCGAAGATTGAGGGCTGGTGGCGACACGCTGAGTTCTCTTCGGACGATGGCTACTACGCCTACCACTTCGATGGCGGCAAAATATACGTATTGAGTAGCGAGGCCAGTACGCAGGAGGCGGCGATTGAGGAGATTAACAAAGCCATAGCAGCTGGGCAGGAGGGCGCAAGCATAGAATACACCCTCAAAGGCGATATACTCACCATGAACCAGTACGACGGTGTCATCTCGTGGGAAGACCAGCTGCACGTCACTTTCAAAGGGGACACCGTGGTGTTAGACGAGACGGAGGAGGACTTCAAGCACAATTTCAACGTGATGAAAGAACGCTACGAAGAGGCGCTCAAAGAAGCACCTAATGCCGCGGCTAAGGAGGGTATACAGAAGAAGTACGATGAGCAGCTAGGCTCATACGATAAGAAGTATAAGGAATGGGAGGCAGACAAGGATGAACCCGAGGTCTGCGTACGCTTCCAGCCCCAGGAGTAGCCACTGTGCTAGTACCCTCCTAACTCCAGGCGAAACCATCTATAGCTCCGCATCGCTTCCACCCGGGAGGATGCGGAGCTTTTATATTCACCAGCCGTGGTGCAATTTTCGTACGTTCTTCGGCAGGGTATTTTGCCATCCCAAAAACTTTACCTACCTTTGTCGCGGAAATGAATAGTACATCCTCAATGGTTCAAGCGCAGGGTATATACTTTGGTTGGTGGCGTAGCTTACACTGCAAGGTCGTAAGTTGAGCCAGTCTGCGCATCAGTCCCAAGAGAGATTAAGAATACGGGCGGCTTGTCGAACTTACGGCAAGTCGCCTTTTTCTATGCCCAGTAATCACGTAATTAGCACCTAATAGATAGAATAGCCATGCAAAGCAGCACAGCCACAACGAGAGAAACACACCCCCAGGATATAGCCATCAACGAGAACCTACACGTAAACCCAGATGGCTTCTACGGCCGCTTCGGCGGGGCCTTCGTCACCCCGGCCCTGGAGAAGAACATCAAGGAGCTAGCAGCCTGCTATGCCGAGATAATCGATAGCCCGGAGTTTCAGCAACGCTACCGGGAGCTGCTACGCGACTACGTGGGCCGTCCCTCCCCCCTCTACCTATCCCGCTCCCTGAGCGAACGCCACGGCTGTCGGGTCTACCTCAAGCGTGAAGACCTCAACCATACCGGGGCGCACAAGATAAACAACGCTATCGGCCAGGTGCTACTGGCGAAAGCCATGGGCAAGAAGCGCGTAATCGCCGAGACGGGGGCCGGCCAACACGGGGTTGCGACGGCCACGGTATGCGCGCTGTTCCAGATGCCCTGCACCATCTACATGGGGGCAATGGACATAGAGCGCCAGCACCTCAACGTGGATAAGATGAAGCTCCTGGGCGCCGAGATTCGTGCAGCAACAGCGGGCAATGCCACCCTTTCCAACGCGGTAGAGGCCGCCCTGGAGGAGTGGAGCCTACACCCCGAGGACACCTTCTACATGCTGGGTTCGGCCGTTGGCCCACACCCCTACCCCGACATCGTGGCGCGCCTACAGTCCATCATCAGCGAGGAGCTACGCCACCAGCTGCTCGAGAAGGAGGGCACGGAGCTACCCACCCACGTAGTTGCCTGCATAGGCGGCGGGAGCAACGCAGCGGGTAGCTTCTACCACTTCATCGACGATGCGAACGTGCAGCTGGTGCTAGCCGAAGCGGCCGGCATGGGTACAAGCACCGAGGAAACTGCCGCCTCGCTCACCCTCGGGGAAGAGAGCCTCCTGCACGGTAGCCGCTCGCTCGTGCTACTCGACGGGGAGGGCAAGGTGCGCGAGGCCTACTCCGTCTCGGCAGGGTTGGACTACCCGGGCTCCGGCCCCCTGATGGCCTCCCTGGTCGAGCAGAAAAGAGCGCAGGTAGTACCGGTTACCGACGACGAGGCCATAGCCGCTGCGCTACGTCTCAACCGACAGGAGGGGATACTGCCCGCGCTGGAATCTGCCCACGCATTGGCTGCGCTGGACCGGCTAGCATTCGAGCCTAAGGATGTAGTAGTAATGACGCTCTCCGGGCGAGGCGACAAGGATATAGATGTATACCTAGAGCATGCCAAATCGCTAGAGCAATAGCACCGACAAACCGGTTTGTGGAGTACCCCACCCTACTCCACGAACCGAACCACTATCGGCAGGGTATACCTCACCGACACCGCACGCCCCCGATGCATTACGGGCTCCGCCACGGGAAAGAACCCTAGCACGCGCTTCACCTCATCGACCACCTCTGAGGAGAATGCGCCCCCCACACCGAGTAGGCGATGATGCCCGGTACTATCCACCTCTGCCTCCACCATCAGCCGTACCCTATCACCTTGGTGGGACACCACTTCTGTATCGAAGTGACGACTGATTATCCTCCCCAGAACCCTTTGGAAGCAGCGCCGTTGCCGCATGGGATCCTCCACCTCGAGGCAACCCGGTACGCGGGGAAAATCCTCCAGGGGGTAGGGTTCACTCTGGAGTGCCTTCACAACCCTGGCATATACCGTATCAATAGACTCCTTCCCCCGTGCAAAGGCCAAGCGCTCCTGCAGAGTATTCACCACCACCACCACGCCCGTAGCATCAGCGGGTATAGCCTCCTTTAGCAGCGTATACCCCCAGGGCATGATCACGCTTAGCGTATCCCCCCCCTTCGCAAACACCTGAATTAGCTTCACGCTACTCTCCGACAAGCTCAGCGCCTCCTTCATGCCCGCCGTGCGAATGGTGTAGGCATTCTCCTCCCTATCGTCGCTCCGAAAGCGCAGTTCTATTGTACGCAGCGTTCTCTTTTCCTGCTGCCTGGCCTTCTTCCTGAAGAGGCCACAAGAGCTTACTGAGAGTGCCACCAGAACACCCAAAACGAGCAGAATGCATCTTCTCATCTTCATTCTCTCCAGTGTTTCTAGTAGAGATCGAGCTACAGATCGACCAACTTAAGATCGTCCCACAGGCTCCGGGCCTTCTCATTACCAGCTTCGCAAGCCGCCCTGATCCAGCGCCTTCCCTCCTCCAACTCCCCGGCATCCAGATACCTTATGCCCAGGTTTAGCTGCGCATTGCTATAGCCCTGATCGGCGCTAGCCCTATACCAGTGGAGAGCCTTCTGGTCGTCCTTCGCAATCCCCGCACCCTTCTCATACATTAGCGCCAGGTTGAACTGGGCCTCCTCGTTGCCCTGCTCGGCGCTCAGGGTATACATCTGCGCCGCTTTCGCAGGGTCTTGCGGTACGCCCTGCCCCGTCTCGTACATGATACCCAGGTTGAACTGCGCATCGTCATCCCCCTGCTCGGCGCTCTGGGTAAAAAGCTCAAAGGCCTTCTGGTTGTCCTGCGCCACGCCTTCTCCGCCGGCGTACATGGCGCCCAGAGCACACTGCGCATACTGGTTGCCCTGATCGGCGCTCTTGGTGAGGTAGTCTTGCGCCTTCGCATAGTCCTGCGGCACACCCGTACCCTCAACGAACAGAAGCCCCAGAAGATGCTGCGCCCTGTCGTTCCCCTGTCCTGCGCTCTGCTCCAGCAGCTCTACGGCCTTCCGATAATCCTGCACTACGCCATCCCCCTCCTTGTATATGAGCCCCAGGTCGTACTGGGCATACTGGTTGCCCTGCGCCGCGCTCTTGGTGAACCACTCTATGGCCCGCGCATCGTCCTGCTTCGTACCATCCCCATCGAAGTACATCCAGGCGAGTTCAAACTGCGCCTGGGCGTCCCCCTGCTCGGCCAGCTTCTTGACCTTCTGGAATTCGGTGTTAGTGCACGAGCCGAATAGCATGGAGAGGAGAATGCTTGCAATGCCTGCTAGATTAATCTTCATGAGTTCCCTTATTATTCCCACAAAGGTAGCCCATACACCCTAAGCGGCAAATCGCAACGCTACGAACAATATCGCCCAAAATCGCTACCTTGCGCCAATGAATGAATACCAGACCATATACCTCGAGAACAGCAAGGCGAACCGCTTCTGGGAGCTGGAGTACAGCGATAGCGATCGCTTCTACTACACCCGCCAGGGGGAGATAGGCACGCTCGGGCGGCATAGCTGGGAGCTATTCGAGAAGCGCCCTCAGCCCCACGAGCAGGCCCAGGCCATGGCCGACAAAAAGCGCCAGAAAGGCTATGTAGATGCCCCCGTCCCCCCCATACCCACCCTCGCCCCTGCGCCTGAAGTCCTCCCCGGCGAGCCACTTAGCCCGGAGGAGCTAACCCGCTTCACTAAAGCCTTCATAGAGCACCCGAGCGAGGAGCAATGCACCGTCTGGGAAAAGGCCATGCCGAAGTTCCTACGGGAAAACGTATACGAGGGGTCGGGGCGACTGGAGTACATCAGCGGCCTCCGCGTGCTGGCCCAGGAGTTCGAGGTCATAGCCGCCTGGGAGAGCCCCATCATGGCCAAGGAGGTAGACCGCGACCCACGTGGCATGGTCACCGAAATACGCTACTACATCGAGGGCATGCAGGTCCTACGGCTGCGCAACCAGCATATCGGCCACAGCGAAGACCCACCCATCCGCCCCTTCTTCAGCGAGCACGAGACCTACTACGGCTTCCGCTGGGGCAAGAGGAAACGCATTATCGAGGAGGCCCGCGCCCTGCTGATGGGCTTCCCGCACTTCTGCGCCGAATTCCTCACGCAGGTGGAGGGGAAGGCGAATACGCGCATCAAGGACAGGAAGATACGCACCGTAGCCTCCACCAGCATAGAGGTGCTAGTCGAGAACCTCATGAAGGGCACCGGCCACCTCTACCGCCTGGCAAAGAGCGACAAGAGCAGCCGCCTACGGGTTCGCCTGGACGACATCAACTACCTCGAGCTAAGCCTACCCCACGGCAGCTTCATCAAGCGGGCGGACGATGTCCTACGCACCATCGACCTCATCAAGGAGCTCTTCGACAGCCTTCCCATGCCCATCATGCTGAACGCCGGGGGCAGCCACCGCGAATGGGGAACTATCAAGTGGCATGAGAACTACTACCACCCCGAGGACCCACGTGAAATGTTCTGGCGAGAGCGCACGCTGGCCTACGAAGCCCAGACTGTACTCCACCGCAGCACCGAGCCGCTAGACCTAGAAGCCATGGCCAGCTGGGACATCCCCGGGCTTAGCAAAGAAATCCAGCACCGTGGCAAGAAGATAGCCAGCATAATCTACCGGCTGGACGGACGGCGGCTCCTCTCCCTGGAATCCCACAGGTACGACTACGGCCTCTTCTCCTGGCTACGCGACGGCGCACCTGAAAACATGCCAACCACCCCCGAATGGCGAAAGCTCCTCGAGGGGTTGTCCGACTTCTACCGCGCCGAGCAGAGGGACTTCGAGCAGCAGTTCCGCGATACCCAGTGGGCAGCCAAAATAGCCGCCATCATGGAGAGCAAGGGCTACCAGTGGACGCTGAACCTCGCCCCCCCGGAGTTCGCCCAGCTGAGCATGCAGGCCCCCAAGCGGCGCGTACTCACCCTCCTTCTCCCCTACGAGCAGATAGACGCGCACTACGAAACGCTGGACAGCACCATCGAACGAATAGTCGAAACGCTCAGGGCCAGCAAGCTAACCCTCTGGATAGTACGCAGCAACTGGAGGGAACGGGAGTGGATAAAAGGCTAAAATACCCCAATTCGGTTTATCATCAGCGCAGTAAGCCGATCCCCGCTACGGGCTAATCGCTCGAGATAAACGCCCCCATCCGGCGCATTGGGGAGCAAAAAGCCCGTAGGCATAGCGACTTGCCGCATGCCTAGAATGGCGAATAGCTATAGAGCGAATTGTATGGGCTAGGATAGGAGGCCCTACCCCTTACGCCAGGTTACCCCGCAGTAGTCATTGCTCCAGGCGCTCTGCACGCCAAAGGCCAGGGTGCTATCCTCTATGGTCTTCTCCACCAGCGAAATGCTACGGGCGATCCCCTCCCGACTCGCCGCCTCCGTACCGTAGCGTATGGGGAGGGTGAGTACGCTCTTCTCCTCGAACTGGAGGTATAGGCTCGCCTCAGCCCCACCCCCCAGCTCCAGCGCCCAGCGGTAGTCCTTCCCCTCAAGGGCTTCACGAACCGCAGCCACCAGCTGGATACGCTGCTCATCGGCCTCCTCGCCAACTACAGCCCCCCACTCAAAGCTCAGCTTCTTGGCCCCCAGCTTTATCGGTGCGCCCAGCCCCTCGAGCATGCCGCGCACCCGCTCCAGCGTTGGCAGCACCTCAACCATGTAGGGCGCATAGCCCTCGTGGGGCAGGAAGATCTCCATGAGCCGGCTATCATTCACCATCACACGCAGGACACACCTCTCGCGCCCCTCCCACACCGTCCAGTCGCAGTCCGTGCCACGGAGCGTCTCCTCAGCCAGCTCGGAGATGCTCTTCTCGTCCCCCTTCCCCGGCGTGAGGTAGCCCGCCTCGCGCTTCCTGAGGATCTGGGCATCCGCATCCCGCCTGGCCTCCTTGGCCGTTGGGAAATCCCTCACCTCCGTTTCCCCGGGCGAGCCAACCCGCCCGCTACGAACCGTATGCCGCGCCCCCTCGAGCGCTAGCTCCCAGAACCTCTCTCCGTACTCGAGGTATACCTTCATCAGCTAATCCATTAAATATACAATGGCCACAAAGGTAGAAAAAGCGGGGAATCCGCCAAGGGTAGTTAGCCCTAGAAGCCTCCCCTCCTGCATGCACCTAGCCCACCGGTCGATTAGCTCCAAAAGCCTCCCCCTCATCTGCTACTACAGTACAACAAAAAACGCCCGGTAGGCTGGTGGCCTACCGGGCGCTATATTTCCGGACCAAAGCCCCTACCCTACTCCTTCACCAGCCGCAGCGTCTGCCCCTTCACCTCGAGCAGGTACACCCCTGCGGGTAGGCTGCGCACGTCTAGCTGGGACTCCGGGGAGAGCCTCTCGCTTCGTACGAGGCCGCCACCCAATGTATAGATATGTACCAGCACCCCGGCCTCCAGGCCCTCTATCCGCACGAAGTCGGTAGCGGGGTTGGGGGAGATGGAGAGGGAGACTGCACTCGCCTTGCTAACAGGGTTTGGGTTCTGGGGGTTGTTCTGGGAGCTACCTGGCTTTTTACCTTGCGAGGAACCGCCTGTAGAACTGCCGTTGGGGCTGCTGCCCTCATTCTTCTTCTCCCACTTTGCCACCAGGGTTATGTCCTTCGTGACCGCTGAACCAAAGTCGTACTTCACCCCATTGAGCTGCCACTCCACGAATTTGTAACCATCCTTGGTGGGAGCCGTCGGTTCAACAACCTGCGCATCCTTGTCCACGGTAGCTTGGGCAATAGTCTCCTTACCGCCGTTGGTGTTGAAGCTGACGCTGCAGGTGGGAATCCATTTCGCCACCAGCGTAATATCCTTCTTAACTGCAGTCTTAAAATCGTACTTCGCCCCACTGAGCTGCCACTCCACGAACCTATACCCCTCCTTAGCGAGCGCCTTCGGCTCGCCAACCTGCGTATTCCAATCCACCTCAACCGAGGCAACAGACCCAATACCACCCTGTGCATCGAAGGTTACGGTGTAGGTGTAAATCTGCCATTTCGCCACCAGCGTAATATCCTTCGTGACCGCTGAACCAAAGTCGTACTTCTCCCCATTCCACCGCCACTCCACGAACCGATGCCCATGCTTAGTAGGATTCTTAGGCGCACTAACCTGCGTATTCCAGTCCACGGTAGCCGGTGAAATAGTCTCATTACCACCATTGGTGTTGAAGCTTACGGTATAGGTGGGAATCCATTTCGCCACCAGCGTAATATCCTCCGCAACCGCAGTCTTAAAATCGTACTTCGCCCCATTGAGCTGCCACTCCACGAACCTGTGACCATCCTTGGTAGGCTTACCAGGGTCTAATACGGATAGCCCAGACCCCACGAATATCAGCACGGGGTCTAGCTGCTTCTTTCCCCCCAGCTCCCCACCATCCATATTGAAGGAAACCGTATGAACCTCCTTCTCCTCAATCTGCCCCGCACAGAGATACCAGTCATAATCCTTCACATACTCATCCTTGCTACCTAAAGGAACGTAGATTTTCGCGGTCGAATTAACGCCTAAGAAACCAGAACAATGGGGCGGACTAGCCGTAGAAACATAAACGATCTCAAGCGAACCGCAATCAACAAACGCCACCCTTCCGATGCTGGTCACCGAGCCGGGGATATCCACGCTCGCCAGCGAACCGCAA
>PDRH01000118.1 GCA_002748015.1 Bacteroidota bacterium
GGGATTCGGCTGGAGGGAGAGGGAGATAGCCCCTGTTGCAGCAACGGGGGTGTCTGCATTGCCCGCGCTACCATTGTTCTCGTTACCATTGCCCTCGCCTCCACTATCCTCGCCGCCGTCCGCTGGGAAGGGCTCCACGACGCCATTCTCAAACCACCAATTCTTGTACTTCTCTAGCGAAGCGGCTGGAACTTGCAGCTTAGGCTTATCATCAGGCATTCCCAGAGTCCGTGACCAACTCACCGAGGTAGGGTCCGGCATCCTGAGGGCGAGTACGGATAGGCCGCTACACCCCTCGAAGGCGTGGTACCCGACCCTTTCTATCGTTGCGGGTAGCTCCAAGCGCTCGAGGCCCTCGCAGCCGAGGAAGGCCCTATCGACTACATTAACCACTGCGTACTCGGTCCCCCCATGCTCGACGCTGGCCGGGATGACGAGATTACCAGCGTAGGCCGCTCCGCCGAACTCGTGGGGCACCACGGCCACCCTAGCGTCGCCGAGTATCCTGTAGCGTACGCCGGCGGCGGTGAACTCCTCGCCCACCTCTGGGCTAGCATCTATGGGCAGGATGTGCTTAAACTTCTTCCACACATCTGCCGCTTTATAGCTATCCACCAATCCTGCGGGCACCCGCAGGATGCAGCTGCTGAAGTCCACATCCAGCCACCCATACATCTTAAAGGTGCTGCTCGGGCTCAAGTACACCTGGGAGGTAATCGTGTTCAAGCGGTGGCACATATCGAAGCTCGCACCCATGAGGTCGAGCGCGCTCGGGAGCTCCACCCGCTCAAGACCCTCGCAACCCGTGAAGGTGTATCTAGCAACCCCAATGACCGTATAGGTGGTACCGCTGTTGTCTACCTTTTCCGGGATTACCACGCTGCCGGAGGGCTTCGTCTCGCCCTCATCCACAGGTACTAAGTACACGGTATTATCCCCTATCACCCTGTACTTCAGGCCTTCGCTGTAGAATTCCCTGCCCAGCTGGGCATCGTCGGTCACGATAAACTCCTTCCATACGTCCGCCACCTTGTAGAGGTTCACCTGGGCTGTTCCACCTGGTATTTGCAGCACGCAGCTGCCCCTATCCACCGCAGCGAAGGGATAATCATCCAGCTCCACTGCGGCGGGATCGGGCATATTGGCCACTATCAGCCCCAGGCGGGTGCAATCAGCAAAGGCGAGCCTATGGATGCGCGCCAGGCTCGCTGGTAGGCGCAACTCCAGCAGACCAGTACATTCGTGAAAAGCCTTTTTGTCCACCTGCAGCAAGCCCTCGGGGAGCTCCACCCGCTGCAGGGCGCTACATGCCTCAAAGGCTTCTCTCCCCACCCGGCGCAAGCTCTCGGGGAGGGCCACCTGCTGTAGACCTTTACAAGCCCTAAAGGCCCCACCGGCTATGGCTACTACATTGTAAGGCGCACCGCTGTGGCTTACGCTCGCTGGAATGGTCAGCTGGCCGCTCGGCTGCTCCTTTCCCTCAGGTACACCCAGGAGGATGACCTCATTCGTAGCGATAATACGGTAGAGCATATCGTCAGCTACAAACTCCCCCCCGAGCTGCGAATCTTCGGTAATGACCCCGAAATCCTTCCACTGCTCGGTAGCCTGGTACTGCGCCTCCGAACCGGTGGGGACACGCAGCACGCAGTCCTCCGGCTTGGAATCCTCAAAGATCCCCCTGCCTTGCTTCACACTCCCCAGCGAGCCGCCACCTATGGACGACACCACCAACCCAAGCTTTGGACAATCGCTAAAGGCCCTGCCCCCGATGGTCCTCAGGGATCCGTTTAGCTCCACCTTCCGCAGGTTGGAACAGTAGGAGAAGGCCATCCACCCGATGTACTCTAGCGAGCTGGGGAGCTTCACCTGCCGTAGCGCGCTGCATTTCGAGAAGGCCCTAGTTTCAATGTACCTGAGGCTGCTGGGGAAGGAGATGCTCAGGAGCTCTTTGCTGCTTGCAAATACATCGGAAAAAATCTTCGCTAGCACGTAGGTCTTGCCATCGTCCTCAATGTTTCTCGGCAGCTCTAGGGTGCCAGAGGGCTTGGCGTCCTCATCCGCCAGCCGCATCAGCGCAATTTCCCCGGGCATGGTAACCCTGTAGACCATATTCCCCTTGGTGAATTCACGGCCCGCATCCTCGTCGCTGGTGATGTTCATGAAATCCTTCCACTGGTCAGCGGAGCTATAGCTAGACACCTTACCATCCGGGACTCGTAGCACGCAGAAAGGGATATTTTCAACATGAAAAGCGCGATCACCCATAGTAATCGAGGCGGGGTCCTCTATCCGAGAAACGATCAGGCGCAGATAGGTCTCATCGAAAGCTTCCTCCCCTATGCTAGCCAGCGATGGGGGCAGCTCTATGTGCTCAATACGGCTGTTGTAAAAGGCCCTGCTTTCTATCGTCTCGAGCCCATCGGGCAGCACGAGGCTGAGCTCGGTGCAGCTCATGAAAGCGCTTCTGCCAATGCTCCTGAGCGATGAGGGGGTCGAGAACTCCACCTGGCGTAGTCCGCTATAGTAAAAAGCCTCCTCGCCTATGTTCACCAAGGCCCCGGGGAGCTTGATGCTCTTGAGGTTCCGCGCCTTCATAAAGGCATACTTCGCAATGCTCCTTATGTAGTAGTTCTTCCCCTCGTACTCTATGTACTCCGGCACTTGCACATCACCCTCGATGGAGAGGGGATCATCCGCCGGCACCACTAGCATCTCCGAGTCAAAGTAGGCCAAGTAGTTCACCCCATCGCGGACGATTAGATCGCCCACCTGCGGGGATTCCGTTACCTTGCTAAAGACGTTCCACACCGCGGCAACGTACTCGTCCCTCTTCCCCGGCGGAGTACGTATTACGCAGGCATCTTGATCCAGCCCCTTGAAGGCATCGTTCCCCACCTGGAGCGCTGCGGGGTTTGCCACCTCCGAGACGATAACCCTTAGGCTTAGCCAGTAGGCAAAGGCCAGCTCTCCGATCCGCTCGAGGGAGGCGGGGAAATTAATGCTAAACAGGTGGAAGCACTGCTGAAAGGCCCTTGCGCCTATTGTTCGCAGGGTTTGGGGTAGCTCCACTCGCTGTATGTGACGGCCGAGCCGGAAGGTGTCATCACCGATCTCGGTAACGCTGTAGGACTGTCCATCGGGTCCCTGCACTTCCGCCGGGATTACCAGATGGGCATGCCCCTTGAAGTAGTTAGGAGCCCAGTAGCCATCGTTGTCATCCAGCTTGCTATGCTGCCCCACCGTCTTGACCTCGCGCGGCGAGAGGCTCGTAACCTCATAGAACAGTATGCCCGCCTGGAATTTATCGCCTATCTCGGCCGCCCAGCCCGGCAGGCCCACGCCCAAGAGCACGAGCATGACCAGTAGCCCACGCAGCCAGCTGAAGCCTATGTGTTTATCTCTCCCCATATTATGGAGGGGGAACTTGTTTTTCCTATTCTCAGAGCTTAGCGTCCCTGAGCGCCCCGCCTTTCGTCTTCTTGGTATCATTGCCATAGCTATTGCATTTATTCCTAGTAATCCTTCAGTCCCAAAGGTACATTATATTTTACAAAGTGGAAAGTTCGCCCTCGGTAGCGCAGGGAAAACGCATGGAGGCTGAATGTAGAAGAAAAATCTCCGGGGACTTGCATTTGGCCTACTGATTGACTATACTTGCGGTGAGATTTGCGTATTAACCCTCCAATACAGTAGGAATCTCATGGCGATAATCACCCCGGTCCGCCCCAAGTGGATGCGCCGCGAAGCCACGATAGTCTACGTGGCCGAAGAGCAGATGCGGGTCCGCTCCCGCGCTGAGCATATCCATAATCCCCGTACCCCTAAGCAGCAGGCCAACCGGCAGAAATTCGCGCTGGCCGTAGGCTTTCTGGCGCAGATGCAACCCATGGTTTCGCTGGGCTGGGCTTCAGCGCCCAGCCCAGCGAACGCAACGGGCGCATGGTAGGGGGCTACCAGCGCGCGAAGGGGCGATTGCTCCGCGAGGCCATCCGCTGGCATACTCCTATTGGGAAGGCCGGGCGATGGCGCATAGACTACGCAGAGGCTCGGCTCGCTGAGGGCCCTAGCCTAGAGCGCTATCCCCTACTCCACCGGCGGCAGGCGCAGCAGCTATACATACGCTTCCCCAAGGGGCTACCACGACATGCAATCCGCATTCGCATAGCGGTGCATAGTGAACGGGCCAATAGAACGCAGCATTTCACCCTACTAGCATCCGATGGCTCGCGAGAGGTGGCCGTCTGGCTCCCCGATTGGGCCACGGGGCATGCGCTCCACTTGTACTACACCGTGGAATGCGCCAACGGCACCACTTGGGGCTCTGGCTACGTCGCTGTGAAAAAGGAAAGGAGGCGGAGCAGCAGAAGCAAACGCACGCGGGCCGGGGGGCAAAGTGCAAGCCGAACGGCGGGACAAAGAGGAGGTGCAACGAGCAATAACTGGGGGGCTATTCCGCCAAATCCAGGATGACAGCATCCGAGATGAGGAGATGCTCGGGGTGGATTCGGAGGCATCCATCCTGCTCGTAGGCTATGCCCTGCTCTATCCAGCGGGATGCCCGCCTTCGCAGAAGGTTAATCGACTGATGGCCAAAGGTTTCAGCACCGTGGGTGAGATTGAGCCCCCAACGGGTGCGAAGACCCGTCATAATCCACTCATCCAGGCGGTTGGCATCGGTCAGATGCTCCACCACCCGCGGGAGCTGCCCGCTACGTAGGCTCTGGGAATAGGCCGTCCAGTCCGGGGGATTCCACCAGCGATTATGGCCGTCGTATGAGTGGGCGCCTGGCCCTAGGCCGAGGTACCTACCGCCACTCCAGTAGGCCATGTTATGGCGTGCATAGCGACCGTTGCGGGCGAAGCTAGACACCTCGTAGTGGTCGAAGCCCGCACGCTCGAGGATACCGTGAACGAGACGGAAGTGCCGCTCGCTGGTGTCCTCATCAACCTCCAGAACGCTACCCCGGGCTACACGCCTTCCGTAGGCGGTGCCGGGCTCGGCGGTGAGGTGGTAGGCTGATATGTGGTCCATGCCCTCGAAGTGGGCCAGCTCCTGCAGGCTGTCGATCAGGCTTTCGATGCTCTGGGTGGGTATGCCATAGATGAGGTCGGCAGATATGTCCTCTATGCCAGCGCTCCGGGCATTGCGGATGGCGGCGAGTGCGACCTGGGCATCATGGCGACGGCCGAGAAGGCGGAGAACGCGGCTGTCGAGGGACTGCACACCGATGCTCACGCGGGTGATGCCCGCCGCACGTATCCCAGCGAAATACGCGCCATCGAGCCCCTCGGGGTTGCACTCGAGCGTAACATCTTCGCTACATCCTAGCTGGTCGAGGAGGTCGCCCAGGATTTCCGGAGTGAGGAGCGAGGGAGTCCCCCCACCAAGATAGATGGTGCGGAAATGGAGAGGAGCTTCGGGCGGGAGGGACTGACCGAGGTCCAGCTCCTGACGTAGCAGCTTGAACTCCTGCAGGATAAGCTCTGTATATTCAGCCGGAACTTCACCCCTTCGGGTGGGTAGGGAGTAGAAATCGCAGTAGGGGCACTTGCTGCGGCAGAAGGGGAAATGCAGGTAAAGACCCCATTCAGGAGGAGCGGCGCTAGGGCCTGTAGGTGAAATAGATGCTTGCATGGCGCGAAGGTAAGCAATATTTCCTGGGTGAATTGGGGTAGTCTGTGGGCGCATTTTTTGACTACCTTTGCCTCGAATAGCTTACAGGAAAAGGGTAATGGATAGGGAGATAATACTGGTGGTGGTAGTGGCTGAGGGCAATGCCATAGGCCGTGATAATGGGCTGCTGGCGCACCTGCCAGAGGACCTGGCGCACTTCAAGTCAACGACGATGGGGGGGCATATGGTGATGGGGCGCAGGACCTACGAGTCAATCGGGCGACCGCTACCCGGACGTACGTCAGTGGTGATGAGCCGTTCGCGTGAGCTGGAGACACATCCTCGACTCGTGCAGGTGGGATCCTGGGAGGAGGCGCTGGCCGCCTGCCCAGCCGATAGGCCTGTATATGTAGTTGGGGGGGCTCAAATATACGCATTGGCCATGCCGGTCGCAACGCGGCTAATCATCACCCGGCTACATAGGGCCTTCCCGGATGCTGATGCCTTCTTCCCCGAGCTGCAGGAGGGGGAGTGGCGGCTGGTAGAACAATCAGACCGCATGACCTCCCGGGTGGGCATAGATTACACGATAGAGGAATATATCCGTAAGTAGGATGGCAACAGAGCAATCGCCCCAGCAGGGGGCAGGATCCATGCCTCAGGGGAGGCGTTTCACCCCGCAGGGAACAGCGGGCATCATTGGTAGCAAGCTGCCACCAAACGCAAAGGAGCTGGAGGCGGCGGTGCTGGGTGCGCTGATGATGGACCAGGAGCTGGCCATCGACATGCAGGAGTTCCTTCGCCCGGAGCACCTATATGAGCCGCAACATGCGACGATCTATGGGGCGATATCTGCACTGGTACAGGAGAAGCGCGCGGTGGACATCCTGTCAGTAAGCCAGAAGCTCCGTGACCAGGACAAGCTAGAGGAGGTGGGGGGGCATACGCGGCTGCTGGAGCTGACAATGCAGGTGGCATCGGGGGCGCACGCAGTGGATCATGCAAAGGTGGTTATCGACAAGTACCTCAAGCGCGAGATGATCCACATAGCGAACGACCTGCAGCACCAGGCCTACGACGGGGAGACGGACGTGGAGGAGCTGATGGAGGAGGCCGAGAGCAAGATATTTGAGCTGCACGAGTCGGGGATGCGCAAAGAGATGCGCCCTGCGGAGACGGTGGTCAAGGAGACGCTCGACTTCATCGAAGAGCTAAAGAACGATACGGACAAGTACAGCGGCGTACCGACGGGCTTCCCGCTACTCGATGAGGTTACCCTAGGGTGGCAGCCAGGCGACCTGATTATCCTGGCGGCGCGCCCTTCGATGGGTAAGACCGCCTTTGCGCTGACTATGGCTCGTAACATGGCCATAGACCTAAAGCAGTCAGTGGCCTTCTTCTCGCTGGAAATGTCGAACATGCAGCTGATGCTCCGTATGCTAGTCTCGGAGACGGGGATTGATTCTAAGATGCTGCGTGCTGGGCGGCTCTCCGAGCAGGATATGGGGCGGCTGGTGCAGGCGGGTGGGGATATATCTGAGGCTAAACTCTACCTGGACGACAGCATGGATATAGGTATCGGGGAGATCCGGGCGAAGTGCAGACGACTCAAGACCAAGTACGACATCAACTTCGTCGTCATTGACTACCTGCAGCTAATCCAGGCTCCCGTACTACGCAATAGCAACCGCGAGCAGCAGGTGAGCATGATCTCGCGCGAGCTGAAGGCCCTGGCCAAGGAGCTGAATGTTCCCATCCTGGCCCTAGCCCAGCTGAGCCGCGACGCAGAGAAGCGCGGAAAAGGGACCAAGCCGGTACTCTCAGACCTCCGTGAATCCGGGTCAATCGAGCAGGATGCCGACCTGGTGCTATTCATCAACCGGCCAGAGCGGAGCGGGATAGAGAGGTTCCCGGATGAAACCTCTACGGCTGGGAAGGCTGAGATCATCATTGCGAAGCACCGTAACGGTGAAACAGCAACGATATTCATGGACTTCATCGGTTCGCAGACGAAGTTCGTGGACAACATGGACCGGGTGAATCATAACGACAGCAACGGAGGTATGTCCAGCGCAGGTTTTAGCGCTCCCCCCTCCGCTCCTACGCAGATCTTGGGTTCTCGGATAAACGAAAGCGCACCATCTGCGGGTGGCGCTTCGGATGAGCTACCCCCCATTGCGCCCAGCGGGGATATACCCTTCTAGGTATATCGGTATCAGGTGCTAGCTAGCGGCGTGCGAGGTCGCTAACCAGACCGTTGAGTAGCCCGATGAAGGCCTGCCTGTCGAAGTGGCTCATGGAGGTACACGCCCGGCGGAGGATTAGCTCGAAGGCCTGCTCTACCTCCTGGATAATCGCCATGCCCTTAGGGGTAAGGGCAACGTACTTCTCACGGGCATCCTGCGCACCAGACTGGCGTGATACTAGCCCCCTGGAAAGAAGACCGCTCACCTCTCGGGATACGTAGGGCATATCGCGTGCTACGGAAGCAGCGAGGTCGGTCATATTGGAGTAGCCAAGATGCGAAACAGCCAGCAGAACGAGTGCTGCGTCGAAGTCCATTCCCCGGGTTTCCCCCTTGTTGAGAACATTGGTTAGGGCGGTTCGTATGGCGGTTTCTGCACCCTTTATGGCGAAATAGAGCTGCAGGATTTCCAGAGGCTCCTTGTGCGGGAAGGCCCCACTCCCCATATCAGCTAGAAGATTGTTTTCGGCCTGTGGCA
>PDRH01000119.1 GCA_002748015.1 Bacteroidota bacterium
GTAGGGAGGACATCCCCCTCTTGGTACGGGTTGCGCTAACCCACCTGG
Organism: Bacteroidota bacterium; assembly: GCA_002748015.1. Classification (GTDB taxonomy): domain Bacteria; phylum Bacteroidota; class Bacteroidia; order Bacteroidales; family CAJPTX01; genus Bacteroides_D. The sequence goes on from PDRH01000119.1 coordinate 49, forward strand.
AATTTGAGGCGCTGCATCCCTTCCAGGATGGCAACGGGCGTATTGGGCGCAAGCTCATCTCCATGCTGCTCTGGCGGGGCGGGGCGATTTCCTACCCGCACTTCTACCTTAGCCAATACCTCGAGGAGCATAAGGAGGAGTACATCAGCCGGATGCGGGCCGTATCGGCGGCGGGCGATTGGGATGCATGGATCGCCTTCTTCCTACGTGCGATTGAGGCGCAGGCGAGTAGCAACCTCAAGGTTGCGGAGGAGATCTTCAACTGCTACGACGAGCTCAAGGGGTCGCTCGAGCGGCAAAGCCCGACAAAGAGCATCAGCCTACTGGATTTTCTCTTTACCCGGCCGATCTTCACGAGCACGCAGCTCCGAAAGCATCTTGGGCAAGCACCGGGTACGATTTCCGCCCTGCTACGCTCGCTAGTGGAGGCCGATTTGCTACGGGAGGTGGCACCGGGAAGAGGGCGCCTGCCTGGGTGCTACTCCTTCGAGCCGCTCATGCGCATCGTACGCGTATAGGACAAAGCCACATAGCCGTCTACGAGGGTTCACTCCGAGGGAAGCGTAGGCGTCCTAGCCCCAATTAGAGCTTCAGGACTTAAGCTATCCGCCTTGCATATTAGTAGGCTATTGAATATATTTGCATCTGTTAACCGCATCCCAATCATCATGGTAATTGCGGGGGATTGCTTCGCAGGTATACACTAATGCCAACTACCCATGCTACTCGATCGATTCAGAACACGTGGTAAGCTCCTCTCTGCTTTCGGCTTTATCATCCTGCTAATGCTGATATACGCCGTGACCATCAAGTTTGGTACGGATCGTTCTCGAAGCCTAATAGCCCTGATGGACGTTTCCGGTGTTGCAGAGTCGCACTTCCTAGAGGGGGAGATACATGGTACGCGGTATCTTGAGGGCTTTGCCGAAAAGGACTACGAGCGGGCTGTGCGGTGCTTCGATTCTTCGCTAACGTACTGCCATGAGCTGGTCAAGATGGCTGAGGAGCGTGATGCCACCGAGCAGGTGGAGGGCTTCCGTGAGCTGGAGCATCGGGTGGAACTAATGCGTGATGAGTTTGCTGGGATTTCGCGCTATGTGGAGCAGGTTAAGGAGCTAACGAGCTCCACCAAAGGGATAGGTGGTCGCCTGAGCGAGCGGTGCATTGCAGAGGAGGCCCAGGGGATGGCGATGCTCGTGGTAACGATGGAGGTTGCGTTTTTCAGATATGTTGAAGAGCGCAATACGCAGTTCCTCCGTGATGCTCTCGATGCGTACGGGGAGCAGAAAGGAGCGATAGCTAGCGGGACCTCTGAGGCATTCGAGGAGCTAGCCCGTGCCTATGAGGCGCTGATAGTGGCTACAGAAGAGAGCGCAGCGGCCCGGGTGCATCTGAATGTCACAGCGAAGGCTGCAGCGGTGCAACTCAAGGGGATGAGCCGGGGGGCCTACAAGAGCTATATGAAGACGGCACATGATACCAGCATGACAATCTACGCCATCTTCTTCATCCTGCTTGCGGTAGCCCTTACCTCCTCACTCTACCTTAGCCGGATAATCGTGCGGGACCTCAATGCCACCGTTAGGGATATCGAGACATGCGCCACTGGGCGCTTCGACTTCAGCATCGCAGCGGCTCGACTGAAAAGGCGTGATGAATTCGCCGATATGGCCGGGTCGATCCAACGCATGATTTCGAGCATCCGCGAGGCCATAGCCAGCATTTTCAGCGGCGCAGGGGAGGTGGCGACAGCTAGCCAGGAGCTACGCGACCTGTCGCAAGAGCTATCTGAGGGATCAAAGCAGCAGGCTGCAATGATTGAAGAGGTGAGCAGCTCGGTAGAGGAGATGACTGCGAATATCGATCACAATGCGGACAAAGCCATAAGTACGAAGGATACGGCTCTACGCATGGAGCAAAAGCTAGTAGATATCAACTCGTATAGCAATGAATCGCTTGCTAGCGTCAAGGCCATAGGCGAGAAGATTGCTATAATTACGGAGATAGCGGCACAGACGAACATTCTTGCGCTAAACGCTGCCGTAGAATCGGCTAGAGCAGGTGAGTTCGGGAGGGGTTTCTCGGTGGTTGCAGCCGAAATACGAAAGCTAGCGGAGCGGTCAGCCGATGCCGCATCTGAAATCACGGAACTATCGCAAAATTCGCTGGAGAGCACCGAGCTGGCAGCACACCGACTCAACGATGTACTACCAGAGGTTAAGCTAACCGCAGAATTGGTAGAAGGTATATCTGGGGCCAGCCAGGAACAGCGGCATGGGGTTGACTACATTAACCAGGCTGTGAGCGAATTGGCAGCGGTAGTACAAAGGAATGCCAAGGCCGCTCAGAGTATGGCCTCAAATGCCCACATGCTGAGTAGCCAAGCTGATGCGCTCAACGAGGCGACGCGCTTCTTCCATATATAGACTTTATAGCCTTACACAATGTAATAGCCTTGCTCGGCCTATACCAGCGATGTTGCGTCTGGTTCAGAGGAGCGGAACAGAGGATGATGAAGCAAAGGAGTACATGCACTTACGAGCCACGTCCGCAACGTAATCCCACCATACAGCATTAGAAGGCAGAAGTAGCCAGTGGGTTAATCCACCTCCTCTCAACGTAAAGACCGCATATATACCCAATTAATTCTGCATATTGGCTCAACCGAGGTAGGAGAGGGCTAATGGGCTGAACGGGAAAAAAGCCAAGTAGCACAAGCAAGTATCCTGCTTGGTTATCAATGCATGCAATTTGGCAGATTTGGGAAAGAGAATAACCTAAGTAGAGTGCCCTCATAACCAATATAATATCACACGCACTAAGCAGAGTGAGTGGTATCCTGCAAGAAATTGGAGAACTCCCTCAGGATTCGCACTACTAACCATGATAGACAGATTGTCTGCATAGCCACCAGGTATGCATCAACAAACAAAAAGGATAGAAGACAAACGCCTTCTATCCTTCTGAGTAGCGGGGACAGGACTCGAACCTGTGACCTTTGGGTTATGAGCCCAACGAGCTACCAACTGCTCCACCCCGCATCCAAGTCAACCGACGAGAAGTAAACCCCTCTCTCAATTGCACTGCAAAGGTAGTGCTTTTCCCCAAACTGACAAATTAATGGGGCTATTTAAACTCGAACTGTGGAGCTAGGTACAAAAAAGAGGGAGGCTATTTGCCTCCCTCTTCTATTCTATCACTTAACCAGAGGCTATTTAAGTAGGGCAGCAAAGCCCTCATTCTGCATGTAGCTTGCAAATACGACATCCTTCTTAGCACGCTCCTTCAGGCTTGCATCCATGCTGACAGCTGAACGCATGTTGTCGATAACCATCTTCTCATCAGCAGCGCGTACACCTAGAATAGAAAGGAGATAGTAAGCCTTAGCAGACTTCTGCTCTGCGAGAACATTCTTAGCGGCCTCTTGCTTATCAGACAGCAACAGAGCCAGCCCCTCATTGAAGGTCTTCGTACCGCCAAGATAATCAACCGCCGAGCTATACTCGCCATCAGCTATAGCTATGCTGCCAAGATTCTCCTTGGGGGCCTTACCGGCATCTATCGCACGTAGGAATAGCTTCTTGGCCTCTTCAACATTACCGGCATACATTTCTAGTACGCCAAGGTTATTCAGCACGTAGGGGTTCACTGCATCAATAGCCGATGCCTTGTCTAGCATCTCCTTGGCCTCTTCCTTTTTACCCTGCAACAGGTAGTTGGCTGCTAGGTTGTTGTAAACCCGCACATCATTCTTAGACACCTTGGAAGCAAGAATGGACTCCTGTATTGTTAGGTCATCATTATAGAGCGTTGCAGCGTAGAGAGTTTCGGCAAGCGTTAGCGACCCAAACTGCTTCTTCTCTACCAGCGACTTCATCTCCTCATCCGACTTACCAACCATTTCTATGTCAGCAACCATCGTAGAACGACGTAGCTTGGGAAGTACCTTCTCAGCAATTTCGCTGAACACCTTACCCATGTTATGCATCTCCTTGTTCCGGGTATCGGGATCGGAGTACATCGAGAGAACGCGGAGTATCATATCCTTATCCTCTATATCAGATGCCTCTACCATCTTCTTGAATCCATCCCAGTCCGTATCCTCGTGGCCTATTTTCACAAGATCACCACTCACACGCGCCTTGCGCAAATTGCTTTCTATCCAGCTCTCCGTGTTGGCACCACGACCCTTATATAGGTTTTCGTTGAGGTCAACTGGGCCGTCGGGCGATGCATACGCATTCACGGTTACACCTTTAAGTTCAGCCTTGCTATTCCCCTTCAGATCTGCCAGCGCCTTCTGGAAAGCCTTCACATCCTCACGGGTAAACTGCGAACGGCTGATGTTAGGCTTCTGAATGTCAAAGTTGAACTGCGCCTCTAGCTGCTGTACGCCGTTACGTGCATAATTATGTGGCATAATTGCCGGCTTCGGCTCCACCTCAACAAGGTTCTGCGTAACGTCTATACCAACACCCAAAGGCATATTGCCGGCAAAGGGAACCTCCTTATCATTGTAGAGAAGCGTCAGGCGTAGCTCTACCTTAGACTGCATCATCGAATCTTCGTAGGGGAAGGAGAACGTACCGCCGAAGCTACCACCATTCTCAAAGTTAATCACGCTACGATTATCCGTAATATCCTCACCTTGGTATTGCCAGGTTGCAAGCACCTTCTGCTGCCCGCTATAGAGCATCACGGGGCTCATGTCTAGCTTGGCCTTCTTGTGGAAGTACTTCGCAGGGAATCGCCCTGAGACTTTACCCTCCACAGTTTTTCCCTTCAGTACCAGCACCTTCGGGGACATCACCGGGACCATCTCGTCGGGGACATCCTTCATCTTCTCGGGGCTGGAGCACCCAGCCATCGTGGCTGCAGCACCCAAGGCCAAAACCCACAAACCATGTTGTAATTTTCTCATCTTGCTATGTCTTTGATATTCTCAGAGCATCATATACTCTCCACAAAGCTAATACAAATTCGGGAAAGTACCCGTCTATCAAGCCATTGGAAGCTAGTCCGCCCTACTAGTAAAACAATTAAACAACTCTAATACAGACTTTTAATACGAATTATCCACCGCAAGAAAAATCTATTGACCTTGACTATTCTACCGACTTTGGTTGCACGTCCATACTATGGAATATGAAAGCATACACATCAGCAACCTCTTCTAGCACAAGCTTAAGCGGCTTACCTGCACCATGCCCCCCCCGCGTCTCTATACGAATCAGCTTCGGAGGCCCCTGAGGCTGTCGCTCCTGTAGCGTAGCTATATACTTAAAGGAGTGAGCAGGAACTACCCGGTCGTCATGATCGCCAGTTGTCGCTAGGATGGCCGGGTAATTCGTCCCATCGGCAATATTATGCAGCGGGGAATAGGCATAGAGGTTCTCGAAACTCACCCTATCGTCGCTTGTCCCATAGTCGCTGCTCCACGCCCAACCTATGGTAAAGTGCTGGTAGCGGAGCATATCCATAACACCGACCTGGGGCACTGCCACGGCGAACAGCCCCGGTTCTTGGTTGACCACAGCCCCTACCAGTAGCCCCCCATTTGACCCCCCTTGTATGGCTAGGTAGTCCGGCGAACAGTAGTCCTGCGCCTGCAGCCACTCGGCAGCGGCTATGAAGTCATCAAACACATTCTGCTTGTTGAGCTTAGTACCAGATGTATGCCAACGGTCACCGTACTCCCCGCCTCCCCGGATATTAGCCACGGCGAATACACCACCCTGCTCCAGCCACGCTAGACGCGTTGCGCTGAAAGAGGGGGTCAGGCTGATATTAAATCCACCGTAGCCATATAGCAGGGTAGGGTTCTTGCCATTCTTCTCAAGCCCCTTGCGATGCACCAGGAACATCGGCACCATCGTCTCATCCTTGCTCGGGTAGAACACCTGCTCCACCGTATAGGCATCAAAGTCAAACGGCACGGCTGGCTTGAAGAGCATACGCTGATCACCGCTCGCCGCATTGTAAGCGTACACCGTGGGAGGCACTATGAAGGAGGTATACGAGTAGAACACCTCGTCGCTCTTCGCATCACCATGCAGTTCGCTCACCGTCCCGAGTACCCCCAGCTCGACATCGCGCACCTTCTCCCCCTTCAGCGAGTATACGGCCATCCGGCTCGAGGCATCCACCATGTGGGTTGCCACTATCTGCGACTTGGTCACCACGCAGGAGGATAGCACATCCTTCTGCTCCGGGATTACCTCCTCCCAGCTACCAATGTCCGTCCTATTCATATCTATACGCACCAAGCGGTACTTGGGCGCCTTGAGGTCGGTCAGCAGGTAAATGCTATCCCCCTGGCTACCCACCACCTGGTACTCGTAGTCAAAGCCCACCGTGAGCTGCACCACCGCCCCATTCGTCTCCAGGTTCTTGAAGTAGAGGCTATTCCCATCGGTCGTCTCGCTCTCGCTGATGAATAGGTACTTCTCATCCTCGGTCACCTGCGCCACGTAGTTCCGGTTGGCATGCTTGGCATCCATGAAGACAACCTTATCCTCCGACTGGGGCGTTCCCAGCTTGTGATAGCATACCTTATGGAAGGAATTCCGCCCAGACAGCTCCTGCCCCTTCACGGGCGCATCGTAGCGGCTATAGAAGAACCCATCCCCCTTCCAGGCTATCGCCGAGAATTTCACCCACTGCAGCGCATCCTCCAGCTTAAGCCCGCTCTCCATATCCAGCACACGGATGGTTCGCCAATCAGTACCACCATCGGCCAGCGAGTAGGCTAGGTACTTCGAATCCCGCGAAACCGAGATCTCCCCCAGCGCCACCGTACCGTCCGTCGAGAAGGTATTCGGGTCTAGCAACACGCGCTCCGCACCGCTAAGCGAATCCCTAACGTACAGGACGCTCTGATTCGCCAGCCCCGAGCGCTTGAAGAATAGGTAGTACTTCCCCGTATAGACGGGCGCGCTCTCCACATCATAGTTCACCAGATCCTGCATGCGCTTCAGCAGATCCGAGCGGAAGGGGATAGCCCCTAGGTACTTATCCGTAAACCGGTTCTGCTCACGAACCCACTTTTTAACATCGCTAGCCGTATCGCTCTCCAACCAGCGATATGGGTCGGCAACCTGCGTCCCAAAATAGTCGTCAACCACCTCAACCTTCCTCGTCGTGGGGTACTCAAGCCCCTCATTATTGCAAGAAATCATAAACAGAGATAACCCTATTACCAATGATAGTAGAGAGCTTCGCTTCATAGACAAACCGGTTTAGTACTAGTACCCTCCGCAAAGTTATAAATTTATCACGTACGCGCAAGACCTAGACCAAAGTAAACGAAAGCCTATGCCACGGGGTAGCCCCTAAGCGTGCGATGGCCTCCCGATGGCTCTTGGTCGGGTAGCCCTTGTTCCGATCCCAACCGTACTCCGGATACTCGGCATGCAGCGCCTGCATATGCTCATCCCTATACGTTTTGGCTAGGATGGAGGCCGCCGCGATGCTCAAATAGCGGCCATCCCCCCCCACGCAGCATTCGTACGGCAGGCTACCCATCGCCTCAAAGCGATTCCCGTCCACCAGCAGCACATCCGGGCGTATCGGCAGCCCATCCACCGCCAGCTGCATGGCGCGGACCGAGGCCCAGAGTATATTCAAAGCGTCTATCTCCCGTGGCCCCACCATCACCACCCGGTACGCCAGCGCCTCAGCCTCTATTATAGCCCGCGCACGCACCCGCTGCCCCTCCGAAAGCGTCTTCGAGTCCCGCACCAGCTCATGCCGGAACGACGGCGGCAACACCACCGCAGCTGCGCAAACCGGCCCCGCCAGGCATCCACGTCCTGCCTCATCGCACCCCGCCTCCACGCCCTCCTCGAGGTAGCGCACAAGCGGAACGCGGGGCTTTCGAGTCGCCCTGTCGGCCACTAGTGCGTCCTCCAGCGCAGGCGTAGGCTAAGCTCAAAGGCCCAGTCCACACGCCCGAGATTCAAATCGTAGAAGGCCTCAGCCATCAGGTTGCACTGTGCCAGGTAGCCAAGAATATGCGTGTAGCTAACCCGCCCCTGCAGCACCGAGCGCTCCTCGAGCACGCTCCCATCGCCCCACGACGAGTAGCTACCCAGCAGCTCCTCACCCCGCAACGCCTGGAAACGCTCCCCGTACAGGTACGAAACATTGCAGAGGACATACCACGGGTACTCACCCATCGTTAGGGTAAAGCGTGGCTGCACAGCCAACCC
>PDRH01000120.1 GCA_002748015.1 Bacteroidota bacterium
CCCAGTTCTCCACCCGCACCGTGATGGTCGTCTCCCCGGCCTTCCTCCCCCGAACGTAGGGATGCTTACCCGCCTTGAAGAACACAATATCCTCCCAGCCCGAAGCGCCACCCCAGAGCAGCAACGGCTTCGCCTCCGCCGGCTTCCAGCTCACCTTCAGCACGGCCTTCCGACGCTCCATCACCTCAATGCGCTCCGGCGAAAGGCTCAGCGCCGTAATCTCGGCCGGCGCTATCGTTACCGCCTCCTTCACGATAGCCGTCCCGCTCGCATCCACTATGAACTCCTTCCCCGCAAGAGTACCGACCTTCGCCCCCTCAGGTGCTACAACCCCGCAGTCCGCAAGCGTTATTGTACTCATCTGTGCGATAGCCCCAAGCTCGCTCTTCGAGCACCTCACAACGGCATTCTCGATGCGCAACTCCCAGCCCGGACGGTGGGTCATCGTGGGCTTGAATCCTCCGGCTACCATCGCCTGCATCTGTGCTGTGCGGTCAGCCTAGTGGTAATCGCCAGGAATGATGCTCCTGAGGTACTATTGCTCCGTGGGCCACTTCCTTTGTATTTGCGCCATGGTGCTGCCTCCGTTTCGCTTTTCAGGTGCAAAGGTAGGAGAATGGAGGAAAAGGGGATTTTCGCTACCTTTGCCTCGAATGGCCTATGCCGCATGGGGAGTGGCCGATTTTATATGTACCATCATGAGGAAGTACCTGGAGAAGAGGAGGGGCAAAAGTCAGCGCTACTGGTGTCTGGAGCTGGAGGGTTGTGTTCACACGTTGCGCTACGGCTCGCTGGAGGACCATGTGGAGCAGGAGCAGGTGAAGCGCTATGCCACTGAGGATGAGGCGCAGAAGGCCTTCGATAAGCGGGTGAGCCAGAAGCTGGGCGAGGGCTATAAGGAGCAGACCTTCTTCCCGGAGGTGGAGTTGAAGCAACTTGAACCGGTGATGCTCGACTACGAGCCTCTGGGGGAGGAGGTTAGGGCGCTGTTCACCCACGCGGTGGTGGCTGACATCAGCCCGAAGGCCGAGCGGCTGTGGAAGAAGCTGAACAGACCGCTCTTTGGGGACTTGGTGTCGCCCTTGGGGGCGAGGATGAGCGTTGAACCGTGGTTCGACCTGGTGGCCATGGAGCAGGCGTTGCAGGAGGTGGCCTCGTGGGACTGCCCCGACATGGAGAAGGAGGTGCGGCGCACCGAGGCGGGGCTGGTGCTGGAGATACGCTATAGCCTCAATGGGCTGGTGCTGCTGCGGCTGGAGCGTCGGCAGCGGCATGCGGGCTTCGGCTACCCCGAGTGGCATACCTTCTGGGGGACGATGCAGCGGGTGGGGCGTGAGGGCATGGTGGCGGACTGCCGGGCCATCCTCTCGCGCTTTACCCGGCTCTGCGGCGGGCAGGTGGAGGGGGTGCTGGCCAGCGAGCAGCAGCAGAAGAAGAACGAGAAGGTGAAAGCCATAGCGGATGCCAACCAATCTGTTCTGCTCGAAAGCCAGCTAGGGGGAGGTCGCTATCGCTACCATCTCGAGCAGCAGCGGAGGACTAACTTCCTTCTGGTGAAGGTCGGTGAGGATTACCAGCTGGAGATGAGCCTCCCCCCATCAAGCTTCCTGGAGCGTATACTGCATGTGCAACCCACCCTTCAGGTGGTGGAGGCACTGGTCGGGGACGTCGGCGTGCCGATGTTTCTGCTGAATGCACCACGTCGGCCACTCAAATGGGGAGAAGTAAGGAGGGGAATCGTATCCCCTGATCCTGCGGGATGGTGGGCCGCATCGTTCTGGGAGGTGTATGCTAGGGATTACCTGAATGCTGTCCTCTTCCAGGGGCCGAGGCTTACGGATATCACGGACATGTACGATTTGCTTGCCCAAATGGTTGAATTAGAAGTGGAGGGACTCACTAAGAGCGTCGTGTATTTTGACGATGACCATGATTCTGTTATGAAGGTCGTTTTTTCCCTTCCGGATGGCCCCCCCCTGTTTGAGTTCAATCAGGTGGGGGTAGAGCTACCCTTTGCCGATGATTTCTACCTATATTCTACCCATGGTGGTATGCCAGAGTTCGTCCGCTTTAAGGAATGCCTACAGGGTATAGGGCAGTTTTACAATTCCTTGCTACCTGCGTACTTTCGTGCTGAGGCGCAGGAGCGAGAGCTCATTAAGCGTTTCGCGGAGGAACGTGAAAAGATGGCCCAAGCTGTCGCTATGGTAATGCGTAGCGAGGGGCTGGAGTGGGCCCTCAATCTGGCAACGGCGCATAGCCAATGGAGTAGGCTCATTATACGTGTCAATAGGCAGCGAATCCTAACCCTCAATATTCATCAGGATGACTACCAGGAGGTCCTAGCGCGTATAGCGCCAATAGTAGAAAGGGTTAAGGGGGCGCTGAAGGAGTGCCCAATTCCTTTCAAACTCTTCTATATGCCAGATATCTCCAATCTGGCTTCCTGGGAAGAATATGGCTCTATAGTCAGGCTATACCCGGATTTTCTAACCCACTGATAGGATATGGATACGATGATAGTCAAGGATTGGAAGTACGGCCTGGAGCCGGGGATGTTGGACTATGAACCCATCCCGGAGGATTCCATCGCCCTCTTCACTCCTTCTTCGGTCGGGGGTTGCAGCGAGCTGGCGCGCCGGAATTGGCATGCGGAGGATCATGCGCTCCTGGGGCATCTGGATGAGCGGCGGGGCCCTAAGCCCGACCCATGGTACAACATGCGGGATTTGGCCTGCGCCCTGGAGCTGATCGCCTCGTGGGACTGCCCTGACATGGAGAAGGAGGTGCGCCGGGAGAGTGGGGTAGTGCAGGAGATAGACTATTTCATCAACGGCCAGCGCGTCCTGTGGCTTGAGCATGGCGAGGAGCATGAGTGGTCGGTCTACCCCCTGTTCACGACCTTCTGGGGCGAGTCGCAGGAGCTGACCTTCAAGGGGCTACTGGAGGACTTCCGCCGTATCCTTACGAACTTCAGCCGTTTCTGCGGAGAGCGTATGCCGGAGATGATAGCCCGTGAGGAGCGGCGGGCGCAGAATGCGCAGCTCAAGGCCATAGCGCAGGAGCATATCGCCGTACTGGTGGCCAACCTGATGAACGATGGGGGCTTTTCCTACGATCTTGAGGAGGAGAGCCAACGCGCCCTGCTCTGGGTAAGGATGGGGGAGAATCGCCTCGTGGAGCTGAGCCTGCCGCATGCCTCCTTCATCAAGCGTATGGGCGAGCTGCTGCCCACCCTGCAGGCTGTGGAGGGCTTTCTGGAGCAGGTGAAGATCCCCCTCACCATAGATAGCAATGCGGCTGGGATATCTGCCGAGTGGGGGTCTGTGTACAGAGAGGAGCTTGAGGATACGACGGGTAGGCTCTTTGAGTCGCACTTCTGGTCGGGGCCAGCGATGGAGTATGCGAACCGGGTGCTATTCGGCGGGGCGAAGATGGAGGGTAAGGCCTGGCTGGATATGGAGGACGTGTATTCATGGGATATTCCCGGCCTGGAGGTGCAGGTGGTGCGCCCGTACTTCCGGCGGGGCGACATTGGCCATCTGGACTATAGCCTCGGGGGACGGCCGATGTTCTCCATCTCCTCCAAGGGGCTAGAGTATAGCTTCTTCCCCCTGGTGCACGTTTTTCAGGAGGATGAGGACATGCCCGCCCTCTCGGCTTGGCGTGCCTTCCTGGAGGGCTTTGCGGACTTCTACCGCTCGCACCAGGCGGACTACCAGGCGGCGAAGCTGGAGGCGGCCAAGGTGCTTAAGCTGCAACGGATGGGCCAGCAGGGGCTCGAGGCGGCCCTCCGAACCATCATGGGGCAGACCGGCTACGAGTGGGCGCTGGAGCTACGGTGGGTTGATATGTACAAGGGGGAGGCAGAGATGCCCGCACGCCTCTACGTGCGGGTGAAGGGCAAGCGGGTGCTGACCCTCTTCTTTGACTACGTGGACTTCGCCGAGCATCTGCCGGTATTGCTGCCAGCCATATCGCAGGTTATGCAGCTGGTGCGGGAGTATAGGCTACCCTTCCGGGTATTGGATAGCGCTGCGGAGGAGTTCGCAGGGGTAGCCTGGAGGCGATAGGGGTAGCCCGCTGAAGATGGCGCAAGGTCAGAAAGTGGCAGGCGAGCTGCAGCTAAGAGGGGCGTTTAGCTGGGAATTCTCCCTAGGAATGCTACATTTGCGGTAGATGTCTATTCAATATACTTGCATACTATGATGAAACGATTTGCCCGCCCCGTGCTTCTAGCCTCGGCGGTGTTGCTACTCAGCGCAACGGGTACATTTGCCCAGTTCCGCTTCGGCGGGCATGTAGGCCTGGCTGGTAGCTGGCTCAATACGGAGGTGAAGCTGAATGATAGGTGGTTGACACCTGAGAAAACCACCGGGGGCTTTGCCTTCAACTTCGGGGGCGATGCGCTCTATGCCTTTAAGCTGAACCCCATATTGCTAGAGGTTCAGAGCGGCCTGGAGGTGCGCCGTATTGCCACGAAGATCGAGCAGACCTGGCTGTCCAACGCCATCCTGTCTTCCAATACGACGATTAAGTTCTCCGCCTGGGCCTTGACTATCCCCCTACGTGCAAACGTGGCCTTTCCCTTAGGTCCTTTTTCTCTGCTCGGCGGGCTGGGTATGGGGATGGATATTTTCCTGGCCGGCAAGGAGAAGATTACCACCACGGCGAGTTCCTCCTTGGCGGGGGTCGGGACCGGGGGTGAAGAGGAGGTCAAGGTGAAGTTCGATGGTAAGGAGTCAAAGGATCGGGATGCTGGTGATGAGGATGTTCACATGAACCGCCTGAATTTCTCGCTGGACTTCCACTTGGGGGCGGAGTTCATCGAGCATCTGCGCGCAGAGCTATACTTCAAGCTCGGTCTGCGCAATCTCGTACCGGACGACAATGGGAAGGCCAAGTTCAACGAGTTCGGCGTGAGGGTGGGCTACCTGTTCTAGAGGACCTGCTACGAGTACACCCAACATAAAGCCCGCTGGATGCGCATCCAGCGGGCTTTACTATTTTCTTCCTACTGTAACCCCCATTCGGCGCATTGGGTCGCAAGCAGCCCGTAGGCATAGCGACTTTTTCGCTTCGCTCAACAGCGCCAACGCTTCAGCTCTCCCGCCAGTGCCGCATGCCTAGAATGTCGCATGCCTAGAATAGCGAATACCGATAAGCCGAATTGGGTTCTGTAGAATGGTATGGAGCGTCTACTCCATCGAGCACCAGTAGTCTGGGTTCGCCACCACCTTGGCCAGCTTCTTCCCATGCCCATTGATTACCCAGAGGGTTTTGGATATCCCGCCTTTCTCCTCGTCGAACCTGGACTCTATGTATGCGATATGCTTCCCCGCCCAGCGTACCTGATCGCTCTCGGCAACCCCGTCCTCCAGGATCACCCTTTGCTCCGAGCCGTCCAGGCTGGCCACGCACACCGGGCCGTGCGCAATGTCGCTGCTCGCCAGCACCACGCCGAAGAGCACCCTCGTGGGATTGGGGCTATAATCGTAGGGGTATCTGGCATTCACGAAGGTCGGATGCTCTAGCCCCTTCACCTTCAGGTCTAGCCTATCGCTAATGACCGCCCCATTGAACACCAGCTGGTCGGCCGCATTCATGTAGAGGGCACCGTGCTCACTCTCTTCCATCGGTACGCTCAGCACGGGCGTATAGTCCCACTCGAAGTCCGGGGTGCTGGCCTCCACCTCGTACGCTATCCACTCCTGCGAATCATACGTTCGTACTATGCCAGCCGCAAAGTTGTAGGCCACCGCTAGGTTGAAGCTATAGCGCTCCTCGCTGTACTCGTAGGGCAGGACGATTTCCGCCGACTGCTCATCCCCGACCTCTAGGTATCTGAGCCTGCAGGGTTCAGGGCCGTAGGGTATCATGCACTGCTCCTTCCTTACCTCGAAGCGGCAGTATTCGCTGGCATGGGGTTCCTCCCCCTCCACGAACTGTACCGAATGTAGCGCCAGCTCGCTACCCTCATCCGTGGTAGCAAAGAGCACAGGCCCCATAAAAACGCAGTTGAAAGCCTTCGAGCCTAGTGCCTTCACCTCCACTGTCCGATTGCTGCGGACATCGTAGGCGAAGAGCCGCCCTGCCTTAACGTAGGCTATCTGCGGCTTAAAGGTTAGGTCTTCCGACTGGGCTTCCACCACCGCTTGCCGGGAGTCTACCGGGTCAATGCTATCGCCTAGCGTATCGCTTAGGCTATCGCTTACCCCCGAGGGCTTCTGCACGCCCCCGCAGGCCGCTAGCCCCAGGGTGAAAAGGAGTAGTAGGTACTGTAGTCGTTTCATAGCTGTCTCTATTAATTATCCTAGCCCTCTACCGGGCACACCAGAAGTCCACGTTCTCCTCCACCACCCGCTCCGAGAAGTCTCGGCAGGAGTATATCTTCAGCCCGCCATTGTTCAGTATCAGGCTATGGCTATCACCCAGGAAGCGGGGGTAGGGGTCGAACCCCGTGCGTGCATGCTTAAAGATGTAGCAACCCGAGCCATCCGTTTTCGCCACGAGCATGGGCCCCCCGTAGGGGTCGTAGTAGCCGCTGCCACAGACCACCAGCTTCCCATCCTTGGAGGGGCGGGCTTCCATGTAGCGATCTGGTGCATCCGCAAAGTCGCTAGCCCGGGCAATCACCTTCCCCTTATAGAGCAGGTCCTTATCCTTGCTGACGCTCAGGCCCGAGCATGCTTCCTCCCCATCCTCCCCCTCTTCGGGTACGATGTGGCAGCTGGGGCTAAGGCTATCGTCTTTTAGCTCCAGCTCGTTGAGCTCTGCCTTCTGGGTCGCTACGCCCGATTCGGGATTGTAGACCGCGCAGCTCATGAAGCCGAGGTCATCCGTATACGGCTCGTAGGGGATTATAACCACGCCTTCGCTGAAGAAGGGGGCCGCCATCTGGTCAATGCTTATGCATTCCTCCAGGGGGATATCAAGGCTACAGAGTTCCTCTAGCCCTGTGCACTTGCCGTCTTCGAACTTCGCCCGCTTGAGTGCTGCGAGCTTGGCACCGCGCACCACCGTGTAGTAGAGCATACCATCATCGGGAGAGAATACGCAGCTGAATACCGCCTCCTTCTCCGCCTCTACTGGCTGCTTCTCTAGGGTTACCGCATTCAGCAGGAAGAGCTCCCCCTCCACAATGTAGGCCACATCCGGCCGCTGGTTCACCGGGATGTCCACCAGGCCATCATCACCCGCCACGCCCGTCTCCACAGCCTCTACAGGGCTATCGCTGGCATTACTATCACCATTCCCCCCGCTCGGCTGTCCGCCGCAGGAGGAGAAAAGCAGGCCCACTAGCAGGGGCAAATAGAGCAGTCGCTTCATCATCCTATGTGTTAAGGTGGGCTACTTCCGAACGCACCAGTACGATATATCCTTCACTATTACTGATGGCGAGTTGTCCCCCGCATCCGTCAGGCACAGGTTTAAGTGCCATTCCTCCTCGCCGTAGTAGTCTCGCATCGTATGCACCACGCGCTCTCCCACGAAGGCGGGGCGGAAATCGTCAAGGGAGCTTGCCCCCAGGTTCACTTGGTGTTCGCCGTTCGTATCAGCCACGCACCATGGGCCGTAGACAATCGTAGCCTCCTGGTTCGCCGCCTTGAATAGTAGCTTGCTGCTATCGGGCGAGAACTGGTAGTAATCGTAGGTGATAAAGCCCTCCGGTCGATCCAGCTTCAAACCGCAGCTCAGGCAGGCCTCCTTGTACATCAGCTCATCGCCCTTCGTGGCGTACAAATCGCTCTTCTCCCCGGCTTGCTTCAGCTCCCCCTCGGTCTTTACCCAATCCTCACGGTAGCCACCATCCTTCTCGTACATCAGCTGCGTTAGCTCGTTCCCCTCCACGCCCCGGACGCCCCCCTTGGCCACATCGATCAGCTTCCCAGCCACGAAGGTAGCAGGCCCATCCATCCACTTGTAGAGCTGGACTGCTCGCCCACCGGGTAGGCCCCATAGCTCGCCAATCGCATCGCTCCCGTCCTTAGCCGTGCAATCACTCACGCTAATCTCTAGATCGATCGCTTCGCACCCCACCATGGGCTCCCCATCCGCCAGGGTGATGCTCCGCAGGGAGAGCTTTCCATTCTCCTCCACGGCCGTATAGCAGATCTCATCCCGTCCCGGCAGGAAGGTGCAGGTGAACACCTCCACCCCCTCCCTCGTGAGCGGCGTGGATAGCCCCTT
>PDRH01000064.1 GCA_002748015.1 Bacteroidota bacterium
TACCGTACCCTAGCAGGCGCCTCCGAAGGCCAGTATAAGGACAGGGGGTCTCGCTTCCTAGCCTATGCCATACCTGTACGTTCCCTAGAGGAGGCGCAGGAGGAGGTCTCCCGCCTTCGGGCCATGCATCATGCCGCCCGCCACTGCTGCTATGCCTATATACTTGGGGCGGAGGGGAGCGAATCCCGTGCCAATGACGACGGTGAACCCAGCGGGTCGGCCGGTCGCCCCATCCTGGGCGTGCTCCTCTCCCAGGAGCTACGTGATGTAATTATCGTAGTTATTCGCTACTTTGGGGGCATTAAGCTCGGGGTGCCCGGCCTGATTGCGGCCTACCGGGGGGCGGCTGAGGAGGCCATAGAGCAGGCAGAGGTGGTGGTGAGGATAGTCGAGAGAAGGTATACCCTTCGCTTTGCCTATGCCATCCAGCATGAGGTGATGGATATACTCAAGCGTGTGGATGCCCGCATGGAGAACCAAGTTTACGGTGAGGAGTGCCAGGTGCAGGTAGCCTGGTCCTTGGCCGTTGACCAGGAGGCCCACCAGCGCCTGGAGAAAATATGCGATATCGAGGCTGTGGAGTAGCAAGCCGCGGCCTCTTTGTGAATATGGTGTGTACAAAACAAAGGATAGATTATGAAAGGTAAAAGCTTAGTTTCAATCACCGACCTGACCAAGGAGCAACTCGTCGGAATACTAGATATTGCCGAGGAGTTCGAGCGCAACCCTCGTCAGCCCATACTGGAGGACCACGTAGTGGCTACCCTCTTCTTCGAACCCTCCACCCGTACCCGCTTGAGCTTCGAGAGCGCCGTCAACCAGCTGCGTGGGAGGGTTATAGGTTTCGCTGATGCATCCTCGTCGAGTACCTCCAAGGGCGAGACGCTCAACGATACCATACTGACGGTATCCAACTATGTAGACCTCATCGTCATGCGTCACCCCATCGAGGGGGCGGCGCGTCTGGCCAGCGAGGTTGCACCCGTGCCCATTGTCAATGCGGGCGATGGCGCAAACCAGCACCCCTCCCAGACCATCCTCGACCTCTATAGCATACGTAAGACGCAGGGCACGCTCGACGGCATTACCATCTGCATGGTCGGCGACCTGCGCTACGGCCGCACGGTCCACTCCCTCCTGCAGGCTCTGTCCCACTGGAACACCAAGTTCGTATTCATCGCCCCCCCCGAGCTGCGCATGCCAGAGGAGTATCTACGCCTCCTCGACGAGAAGGGCCTGCACTACGAGGAGCACACCACCCTCGAGGACCACATTGCCGACGTGGATATCCTCTACATGACCCGCGTGCAGCAGGAGCGCTTCTCCGACCCCTTGGAGTACGAGCGCGTCAAGAACGTGTACATCCTTCGCGCAAGCATGCTTGAGGGCGCAAAGGAGAACATGCGCGTGCTGCACCCGCTGCCCCGCGTCAATGAGATAGATATGGATGTCGACAGCACCCCCTACGCCTACTACTTCCAGCAGGCCAAGAACGGGGTATACGCTCGCCAGGCCATCATATCCACCATACTCGGTAAGCGCGAACTCAAGTAGATAATCATTCAAGAAGGAGATACAAGAAAATGGAAGCGACTAGGAAAGAGCTAATAGTTAGCGCAATTGAGAACGGCACGGTAATCGACCACATACCCGCCGACAAGGTCTTCAAGGTGATTGATATCCTCGGTCTGCAGGAAATGGACTGCCAGATGACCATAGGCGTAAACCTCGATAGCCAGGCCATGGGTAAGAAGGGCATCATCAAGATAGCCGACAAGTTCTTCGAGCCAGAGGAGGTCGATCGTATCGCCCTGGTGGCCCCCAATGCCAAGCTCAACATCATACGGGGCTACAAGGTGGAGCAGAAGGAGCAGGTGGAGGTGCCTGCGCAGATCGTGGGCATCGTCAAGTGCATCAACCCCAAGTGCATCACCAACGTGCAGAACGTACAGTCGAAGTTCGTAGTCGAGAGCACGAGCCCCATGCGCCTGCGTTGCGCCTACTGCGATAAGGTCTCCGGCCAGGAGCAAATACTGGAGTCTATCTAGTGGCCATGCAGGGACAGGAATCCTTGTCCCCATCCTCCCCGCAGGGGCAGCCCGGTGCCGAGAAGGGCACCGAGCTGTCCTCCCTCGGGGAGTTTGGGTTGATAGACCGGCTGACCAGGGATTTCCCCCCCCTCCATCGTGAGACCAGGGTGGGCATAGGTGATGATTGCGCCGTCCTCGTCCCCCCTGCGGGGCAGGAGACCGTCGTAACCACCGACCTCCTTCTGGAGGGGGTGCACTTCGACCTCACCTACTTCCCCCTCATGCACCTGGGCTACAAGGCCGTCATCGTGAACCTCAGCGACGTGTACGCCATGAACGCAAAGCCTAGCCAGATAACCGTCTCGCTGGGTATATCTAAGCGCTTCTCGGCCGAGCAGCTCGATGAGCTATACGCTGGCATACTGCAGGCCTGCCGGGAGTACGAAGTCGACTTGGTAGGAGGCGACACCTCCGCCAGCCTTACGGGTCTATGCATATCCATAACCGCCATAGGCTACGCCCCCAGGGAGCGTCTTGTCTACCGCAGCGGCGCCAAGTCCAACCAGCTCATATGCGTAACTGGCAACCTCGGGGCGGCCTATATGGGTTTGCTACTTCTAGAGCGCGAGAAGCGCGTGATGCTGGCCAATCCGGAGGGGCAACCACAGCTGGAGGGCTACAAGTACGTCCTCGGTCGCATGCTCCGTCCGGAGGCACGGCGTGATGCTGTTGAGCATCTCGAGGTGGCTGGCATAGTTCCCACGGCCATGATGGATGTAAGCGACGGGCTTAGCAGCGAGCTGCTACACCTCTGCAAGTCCTCTGGGGTGGGTTGCCGCGTATACCCCGAGCGCATACCCATAGACCGCGAGGTCATGCAGGTATGCGATGAGATGGGTATAGACCCCATCCTAGCGGCCATGAACGGTGGCGAGGACTACGAGTTGCTCTTTACCGTCCCCATGGACATGCAGGAGATGGTGGATGAGCTGGGGGTGGCCACCATCGGCTATACCACTGAGGCGAAGGAAGCCCTGATGGTTACCGCCAGTGGCCAGGAAATCCCCATCGTTGCCCAGGGATGGAACGCTTTCAAGCAGGACGATGGTGAGTCTGCCTAGCGCACTCCCACTCGTTGGGTAGGCTTAAGCTATAGAGATATTGAAGGGGGGCGCATGGCCATAATCATGCGTCCCCTTTGTCTTTTCCCCAGAAGCTGCTACCTTGCCAGAGAATTTATCTATATAATTAAACGAAACGCCCCATGGAGTACGCCAAAAAACGCATGGCCTATAGCCCACCATCAGTAAAGTTCGCCCCTCTCCTCCTGCTCTCCCTCCTCCTTACGCTTTACTTCCCGCTGGCTAGCCACGCCGCAAGCATCGGCGACCGCTTCTCAAAGGACTACGGTACATATAGGCTCTACTTCCGCATTACCAGTATAGTACCCGCCGAGGTGGAGCTTATCCCCCAGAATGACACCTCCCCCTACTGGCCGTACCACTATTTCAAGGGGAGCGGTACGCTTGCCATCCCCGAAACGGTCGAGGATGGCGCAGCGACCTATAGCGTGACCTCTCTGGCGAACAATGCCTTCAGGGCATGCTATCGGCTCAGTGGTATAGAGCTACCCGCTTCCGTGATGCGCATAGGTAAATCAGCCTTCAAAGATTGCAGCATCCTCAGCTACGTGAAGCTCCCTTCCTCCCTGCAGCGCATAGAGGATAGGCTCTTTTCCGGATGCAACAAGCTGATAATGCCCGAGCTCCCCGCTACGCTCCAGAGCATAGGTAAATCCGCTTTCAAATACTGCAGCAAGATTACCGACGTAGTGCTTCCTGCCACCCTGCAGGACCTCGGCAACAGCGCCTTTGCGTCCTGCCGTAGCCTCAAGAGCCTAGAGCTACCCGCCACGCTGCAGAGCATAGGGAAGTCCGCTTTCAGCGATTGCCCTAAGCTCGGGCGTATAGTCTCACATATCGAAGACCCCAGTACGGGCGTACCCACTATGGGCGAGAAGGTGTTTGAAAGTCTGGATGCTGAGAATTGCGTACTAATTGTCCCTGCGGGCCAGGTGGACAAATACCGCGCTGCTGCCCAGTGGAAGGCCTTCAGTTGCATCACAGACAACCCCCAGCTGGGTACCACTTTCCTCAGGGATAAGCTCTACTACCGCATCCTCTCAGAGGACGCCGTCGCTGTCTATGCCTACGATGAAGCCCTGGAGGGAGAGCTAATTATCCCCGAGAGTGTAGAGAACCGGGGCAAGACCTATAGCGTAAGAGCCATCGGGCGCAGAGCCTTTGAGCGCTGCTATGGCTTAGCCAGTGTGACCCTCCCCGCCTCCTTGCTACGTATCGGGGAGGAGGCCTTTAAGGGTTGCGAATCGCTGGCTAGCCTCGAGCTTCCCGCCCTCCTCGAGAGCATAGGGAGCGAGGCCTTTAGCCGCTGCAGCATGCTCGGGCGCGTGGTCTCGCATATCCCCGACCCCAGTACCGGCAAACCCTCAATGGGCACGCAGGTCTTCATCACCAGCGAAACCTGCGTACTCGTTACCCCCGCCGGCCAGGCGGATCGCTACAGGGCTAGCCCCCAATGGAAGGATTTCCCCTACATTAGCGACGACCCCATAGCCGGTGCCACCTTCAAGCTCAACAACCTCTACTACCGCATCCTCTCGGAGCATGAGGTGGCCGTCGTCCCCCCGGTTCTAGGTTGGACGGACAATCGCCCCAAGGGACGACTAATGATCCCCCATACCGCCTCACACAACGGGAATAGCTACCAAGTGGTGGCGATAGCACGCGGAGCCTTCATGTATTGTAATGGTCTCAAGCGTGTAGTACTCCCTCCTGCTCTCGAGAGTATAGAACCGTTAGCCTTCCGAGAATGCGCTAGCCTGACGCACGTAGCATTCCCTACCTCCCTCCAGAGCATTGGAGAATCCGCATTCAGGGGCTGTGCGCTCGGTGGTCTACGTCTCCCCGAATCCCTGCAACGGATAGGCAACCAGGCCTTCTCCTCCTGCCGTAGCCTGACCGACCTCGAGCTACCCGCCTCCCTCCAGAGTATTGGAGAATCCGCTTTCGAGGAATGCGAAACCCTTACTCGTATAGTCTCGAACATCGAGGACCCCACTGCTAAACCGACTCTGCAGAATAACGTATTTAATAACGTCGACCCCGAGAACTGCGTGCTCATAGTCCCAGCGGGCAGGGTGGATAAGTACAGGGCAGCGAGCCAGTGGAATGGCTTTAAGCACATCACCGACAACCCGCAGCTCGGTACCCTCTTCAGCAGCGATGGGCTCTACTACCGCATACTCTCCAACGACGAGGTAGTCCTCGTACCCTACCGCTGGGATGACGATACGCGTCCCAAGGGCAACCTCACCATCCCGGCAGAGGTAGCACACCAGGGGCAAACCTATAGCGTAAAGGGTATGGCTAACTACGCATTCGCCGGTTGCAGGGAGCTTACGGGCATAGAGCTACCCGCTTCCATAGGGCGCATCGGGGAGGAGGCTTTCCAGGGTTGCATCGCCCTCGGGCGTATAGCCTCCCACATAGATGACCCCAGTTCGGGGGGCCTTACGATGGGGAGCGGCGTTTTCAACTCTGTTGATAATGAGAACTGCGTACTTATCGTTCCCTCCGGCAAGATGGGAAAATACCGCGCCGCTGACCAGTGGAAGGACTTCAAGCGCATAGCGGAAGCCCCTCAGCCCCTCCTCGGCACTACCTTCGAGAAGGACGGACTCTACTACCGCATCCTCTCCGACAGCGAGGTCGCCCTTGTACCCCATGCCTGGGACGACGACACACGCCCAAAGGGCGATCTGGACATCCCCAAAACCGTTTCCCAAGGGGGCGCAACCTACACTGTAGGGGCGATAGCAAACTTCACCTTCAGGGACTGTAGCGGACTTGCTAGCGTGGATATACCTCCCTCCGTACGGTATATCGGGTATCAGGCTCTTCCCTTTAGCATCGGCTGCATAGGCATCAATGTGGCTGACCCCGCTTCAATAGCTATCGTAGACCCAGCATCATGGCTCGACCCAGAAACTTGCATCCTGCGGGTTCCCCATGGTGCCGTGGAGACCTATAGGCTGGCCGACGCATGGAAGTACTTATGGTATATCACCGACCATCCTTTGGCTGGTACCATCTTCGAGCAGAATGGCCTGCACTATCGTATCCTCTCTGCGGATGCTGTCGCACTTGTTCCCCCCGTACCCGCATGGGAGGATGCGAAGCGCCCCAAGGGCGACTTGCCCATCTCAGCCAGTGCGTCCTACTCCGGAAGGACCTATAGCCTAAGAGATATAGCAACGGCTGCGCTTGCAGGTTGCGATGCTCTCGCTAGCATCGAACTCCCCGCCTCCATCCTGCGGATAGGGGGGGTAGCTTTTGGCGGTTGCACCTCCCTGCAGCGCGTTACGTCCCACGTGGAAGATCCTGCCTCTCTACAGCTCTCCGAGGACATCTTCCTAGGGATTGACCTAGGGGCTAGCACCCTCTTTGTCCCTAAGGGGGCAGTCGACAAGTACAAGGCCATCGCACCCTGGAGGGCTTTTGGTAACATCAGGGTGATTCCCACCAATTCCTCCGGTGGTGGCCATGGCGGTGGCGGTGGCTCCAGTAACGGGAGTGGAAAGGTTGGTACGCCGGTGTTTTCGGCCGACATGGAGGGCCTAACCGTTTATCCCAACCCGGTGGTGAACTCTCTGGGCGTATCAGGCCTGCGCGAGCCCGCCCGCGCTGGGGTCTATACATTGCAGGGGCAGCTCCTTATGCAAGCGCGTATCGCCCCGGGCCAAACCCTATCAGTTGCAGCGCTTCCTCCCGCTGTATACCTCCTGCGGATTGCGGGTGAAACCCTACGATTTGTGAAGCGCTAGACCTACACCGAACCACTACGAGGGGTAGCTAGGCACATGTCTAGCTACCCCTTTATAGTACTGTCCAAACCGCAATTCGACTTCTATACGTTCGCCGTTCTACAGTAGCTTTTGCACCCTCTGCCTATTTTCCTAGCTTTGTATCAGGATTTAAACAGGTAGACAAATGCTAGGTGCCATAGTCGGGGACATCGTAGGCTCGCGCTTCGAGTTCAATAATACGAAACGGACGGACTTCCGCCTCCTCACCCCTCAATGCGGATACACGGACGATACCATCTGCACCGTTGCAGTGGCTGAAGCCATGCTTAGGGGGCGCAATTACGGGGAATGCATACACGAGTGGTGCAATCGCTACCCCCATCCCATGGGGGCCTACGGTGGCCGCTTTGCGCAGTGGGTTGCGAGCCCCAGCCCCAGCCCCTACGGGAGCTTTGGCAACGGGTCGGCCATGCGATCCTCCCCCATCGGCTGGATGGATGCCCCGCTGGAACTCGTGCTAGAGCAGGCGCAGCGTACTGCGGAATGCTCCCACAACCATCCCGAGGGGATTAGGGGGGCGCAGTGCATCGCTGCCTGCGTATGGTGGATAAGGCGTAATAGCCAGGACAAGCAGGGGCTACGCGGCTTCGTGGCAGAGCGGTTCGGCTATAGCCTGGAGGGTGATTGCGACACCATAAGGGCTACCAATCGCTTTGATGAGACCTGCCAGGTTACAGTGCCGCAGGCCATCATCGCCTACCTCGAGGGCGAGAGCTTCGAGGAGGTGCTACACCTGGCCATCTCCCTCGGGGGCGATAGCGATACGATAGGCGACATGGCGGGGGCGCTGGCCCATGCGCACTACGGCATCCCTACAGAAATAGCCCAAGCGGTCGAAACCTACCTCCCCGAGGATATGCTGACCATCCTGGCGGAGTTCGACTCCGTATACATGGGCTAGGAGAGACAGGGTTATACACGTGAGGCACGTATCGGCTTCCCCCGCTCATACTATCCCCCCATCCAGGCCTTTCCTCCTGCTATCCGTTGGCGTATCAACTTCGCCGCATGCAGCCCGTAGGCATAGCGGCTCGCCGCATGCCTATCATGCCGTTCATGGTCATTTTGTAGTGCATTCCCACCTAGTACCAGTACACCCG
>PDRH01000065.1 GCA_002748015.1 Bacteroidota bacterium
CATACGCCTCGTTACCCTGGGGGTCCTGGCGGTTATACTCCTCATACCCCAGTTCCTCGTCGATGCCATCGTCAGCGAACGCCAGTACTCCTACAGCGAGGCCCAGCGCTCCATCGCCGAGCCATGGGGGCAGGCCCAGACCATCCTCCCCCCCCGCATCGCCGTCCCCTACGACCAGTACGTAAAGGACAAGAAGGGCCGCATCATCGAAACCCACAAGGGCCTCTCCTTCATCCTGCCCGACAGCGTCAGCATACAGGCCGACATCAGCACCGACTACCGCTACCGGGGCATATACCGCACCCTCCTCAACCAGTCCAAGGTTACCGTAACCGGCGCATTCTCCGCCCTGGAGAACAGCCTCCCCCAGGCCGATAACCGCTATTACTACGTCGACCAGGTGGCCATATTCACCGATGTGACCGACCTCGTAGGCCTCAAGTCCCTCGTCCGCATGAAGCTCAACACCAGCACCATCGAGCTCAAGCCCGGCCTGCCCAGCTTTATGACCGTCGGCGACCGCGACCGCCACCCCCTCTCGGCCCTCATAAGCCTCGACCAGAAGCAACCCATCAACTTCTCCTACACCTACGAACTCAACGGTTCCGAGGCCATCAGCTTCCTCCCCCTCGCCGGCACCACCTACGTGCGCCTGCACTCCGACTACCCCCACCCCTCCTTCTACGGCGCACTCCTCCCCAACGAGCGGACCATCACCGACAGCGCCACCGATGCCAGCTGGAAAATCCTCTACGTCAACCGCTACTCACCCCAGCAGTTCGACTGGGCCTTCGACGACGACGGCGACCTCTCCCGCAGCAGCAACGCATCCGACTACTACTACGACACCGATTCCAGCTTCGGCATGAAGTTCCGCGAGACCCGCAACCTCTACGGCCTCGTTGAGCGCGCGGTCAAGTACGGAATACTCCTCATCGTATTCACCTTCCTCACCTTCTTCTTCACCGACCAGTTCACCAACACCAACATCCCCATCGTCGGGTACCTACTCGTCGGCCTCGCCCTCATACTCTTCTACACCCTCCTGCTCTCCATCGCCGAGTACCTGAGCTTCGGCCCGGCCTTCCTCATATCCGCCCTCGCCATCACCATACAGATCTCCGTCTACCTCTACGGCTTCGTGCGGCGTATGACCCCCGTCATCTTCTGCTCCGGCGTCCTGGGCATACTCTACACCTTCCTCTACATAATACTCCGCATGGAGACCTTCCCCCTGCTCATCGGCTCCATCTTCCTCTTCCTCATGCTCGGCGTGGTCATGTACCTCTCCCAGCGCATGACCTGGACCGCAGACCCCACCAGGCCATAGCCAGGGGCTGAAAGAGAGAAAAAAGAGCAATTTTCACCCCCCTCTATTGTACATCCAAAAAACTGTACTACCTTTGCACCGCAAAACGGAAGAGGGGGGTGCAATGGCGAGGTAGCTCAGCTGGTTAGAGCGCATGATTCATAATCATGAGGTCGGCGGTTCAAGCCCGCCTCTCGCTACTCTTCATAGGCAAAAGGAAAAGGGTTGGAGGCCACACGGCTTCCAACCCTTTTTTCGTGTATACTACCGCCCCTGCTAGCCCTCCTGGCCATATTTAAGCGCTACATTCCTAGGCCATTAGCACCCATACCTAAACCTTTCCCCCGCACCAACCGTTTAGATAAAGACACGCAACGAAGGAACGAATATCTTGTACAGGCAACGCAACCTACGAATCCTCCCCCTGATCTTGCTGGCCCTCGTCGGCCTGCTGCGCATCGGCTACGCCCAGGAGGACCCCACCGCATTCAAGATGGCAGACGGTATCCTCCTCCCCTGCTGGGTGGAGAACGGCGACACCATACCCTACGCCTACATACCACCCGTAACCGTCGCCGCCCCCCGCAAATTCAAGAGCAGGCGCAACTACTGGGCCTACCAGCGCAAGATCCGAAACCTCAAGAAGGTGTACCCCTACGCCAAGATGGCCCGCGATACCCTCCGCAAGATGGACTCCGTCTACCTCACCCTCAAGACCCGGCGTGAGCAACGCCGCTACGTCCAGAAGATGAATAAGCAGCTCCGCCGGCAGTTCGAAAAGCAGATACGCCGCCTGACCTACTCGCAGGGCAGGATGTTCATCAAGCTCATCGACCGCGAGACCGGTCGCTCCACCTTCGCCATCATCAAGCAGTTCAAGGGCGGATTCACGGCCTCCTTCTTCCAGGGGGTCGCCAGGCTATTCGGCGAGGACCTCAAGGCCCGCTACGACCCCACCGGGGCAGACCGCATACTCGAAGAGCTCATCCAGGAGTACGAGATGGGGCGCCTGTAGTCCCCCTCACCCATCCGCCCGTTCCCCCAGGCCAGGGGTATCCATTCCCCATTTTCCTACACCCTTTGGCATCGCCCACCCCGTACGTGGTTTATCCCCCCGTGCGGGGGCTTTTTATTACCGACCCCCATCCATTATCCCTGCGGCGTGGCCTTCCAACCAGTGCTACTACCAGCTCGCCCGGCCTAGCGGCGCATTACCTAGTGCCATAGGGTGGCCGGTAGCGCGTAGGCATGGCGACTACCTGCATGCCTAGAATATCAAGTATAGCAACATCAAATATGCGACGGATTCTACCAGCGGAAGCCAGGGTCTGCCTAGGGGTTCCCTCCGTATTTCCCGGAGAAATACGGAGGGAACCCCCTCCCGGGGCGTGCATGCCCCCTTGCTAGTAGACCGAATCCAGCTGGATGCCATTAGAGCTTGCCTCACTGGCTATATCCTCGTGTTGGGGACGGCGCTCCTCCATGGATGGTCAGTCCTATGAGTTCAACGCTGGCAGGTTCATCCAATGCCGGTCAACTTGCAGTATGCCGTAGAGGGCACGCTACCCTTTACAATGCTCCTGCCAATGATTAAAGCCTGGACAAAGTAACATACCGAAGCCTTTTGTTCCAACGTGTTAGACAATAGAAATAAACTATTTGCCTATGATAACCTACCATTCGTCAACAAGAGTTGCACGAAAGTTGCTTCCTATAACCAACCAGAGTATATTTGCATACATTCTAAACGGGAGGTTTTGTTATGAGAAAGGTTTGTTATCTATTTGCTATTGTGTTTCTATGAATAGCGACATCCCCCTCATTTACCCAGAGATATGGGAATCGGGGGGGATGCTGCAAAACCAATCAATATTGACGGAGACATGCGAGGGAAATATCTTCTTCTAATGCTACCCATCCTTTTTCTGTCTAGCTGCCAGAAGGAGGAAGAGGATAAGGGTGAAGTACAACAAGAGATTATCGGGGATTTTGATGGTTCCCTAGGCCCAGACCTCGGGTTAAACCTGGCCTTTGAACAGAATCACCAGCCCATCCCCATACTGGACCTAAAAGTGGAGCTATATACCATGCCTCTCCCGGGGGTATACGAGAAGGTCTACGACCCTTCTACTACGTGTCAAGATGGCTATACCAAGTCGTACCTGTACAATAGGCTCGAAATCGGTTTTGACGAGCCGACGAGCGGGAAGCGTGGGGTTTCAGCACTCTACATTGCCATCAACGGGGGGAGGAAGAACCGGCTCGAGATGACCAGCGTTCTGAATGAGGAGTACCAAGAATACGAAAAGGAATCGGTCTGCCTCAACGGTGGGAAGATCATATGGCAGAAGCCGGACCGTACCGATCTCCCCCATCTTCAGCTCGCAGCGGATGGTCTGCTAACCTACGAGGAGTAGAGCCTGCTGATGGCTTCGCCTCCATGCACAACCAGCCAGATAAGCTAACCAAACATTTAGCCCCATGCGAAAAATGTATAGACTCTACATCCTGGTGCTACTCATCCCCCTCATGGCCTGCACAAAGAACGACGATGAGAATAGGCCCTTTCCTGACCCTGAGCCCGGGATGGAGGGCGTAGTAAAGGACAACTTCCTCTGCCTCATCCTCGAGGATAGCGGAAAACCACTCGCCACTGAGGACATCCAAATCGATCTCTACACGGAGAGCGGAGGTGAATACAAGAAGTTCAATAGGCCAAACCTGGCATACCCCATGGGCTATGCCCCTAGCCCCTACGGCGACCACTTCTACATCTTCTTCCCCGAAGAGGGGATACGTAGCAGTGGCCTCAAATCCAACCTGTACATCTCCATCAACGGGGGCAAGAAGAACCTGCTGGAGATGCGTTTCCCTGACCGCGAAGGCTACTACAAGAAGGAAGCGGTGCTCCTCAATGGGAGTACCATCTGGCAGAAACCCACGCTGCGGCTGGAGCATATTCGTCTCCAGCTCGCTACGGATGGGACGCTAACGCAAAGGGAGCAGCAGCGCAGCATAGCCCCCGCTTCTCTCTGAACATCGCATATATTGTCTGCCCCTCCGCATACTTGTATCTTGCTGGCTGCAGGGGATTCGTGCGCGGCCCCCTGCAGCCTTGAGCTGCAGCTGGAAGCAGAACATGCGTTCCAGAGAAAAGCCAGGGTATAGGCCATCATTTCAAGCTTTCACTCTAAATCGCCCTACGTTGCACCGACTACTACAAATATCGAGCATAGCAGCATCGCATGGAGCTCGGATTCTGGTGGTCCCCCTTTCCGGGGCGTGCATGCCCCCTTGCTAGTAGACCGAATCCAGCTTGATGCCATCGTAGACCCCTGTCGTTAGGCTATGCCGTAGCTCTTCGATAAACGCCTTTTCTTGCTCGCTCAGCTTGTCCTTGTACTTCTGCGGTACGCTGTCGTACCGCGCCACTCTGGCGGCGATCCCTCGCCGGATTGATATCTCAACGGGGAATTGCACGCCGTATTTATCGGCTAGTAGCTGCTTTAGCGCCAAGGCCTCATCCAGGAACTCCGAGCTGCTCACCGAGCTATGCGTTTTGATCTCCTCCTCAACGGCGGAAGCTACGGAATGCCCCCACAGCTCGATCTGCATAGGGTTGGCGCCCTTCTCCAGGAGGAAGTGGAAGATCTTCATGTTCTTGATGGTGTAGGCCGTCGATAGGGGTGGGGTACCGCTAATGGCTGGCGTGTGGTTGATATTCGCCCCGTGGGCTAGGAGTAGCTCGTAGAGGTCGGTGTCGTATATCTCGTTCATCAGCATGTCGTCCAATGGTGATGTGGCCAGCGGGTTGTTCAAATCGACGTGGTACTTGAGCAGCAGGTCTACCATCTTCCTGTTGGGGCCGCGCACCGCCATATTCATGTTGCCGATGCCGCTCCCGCGCGTGGTGATGTGGATAACGGCATCGATGTCAGCTCCGAGCTCCAGGAGGGTTTCAGCGGACTTCACCCTGCCCGCACTCACGGCGTAGTTGAGGTAGGTGTTTTCGTACAGATGGCCCTGCCGGGTGATTTCCGGGCTGGTTTCCCTCGTGCTGGGGTCGTAGCCCTCCTCCTTCACGAGGCGGATGATCTCGTCGGTGTCCTCCTCGGCGATGGCCCGGCCCATGATGAGGTTCCTACCCGCAAAGTAGTTCTCCGGCGGGTATTTATTGCTTTGGCAGGCCGTACTCCCGGAGGCTACCATGGCGATGGCTGATAGTATAGCTAGTAGATTTCTCATGATTGGATGGTTGCTGGGCCTGGGTGGTCAAGATGCCCTTGTTCTTCTGTTCTTCTACGATGGCCGGTATAGCTTCAGTTTGGAGCGATGGCTATACCGCGCCGGATACAAAGCTAGCGAAAAATCTGCTTTTGTAGTAGGTCGTGTAACCTTTGGTGGTTTGCACCCGTACAGGATGGTAGCAAGGAGATATTTCCGTTTAACCCTCCAAATGTAGGATAGATCTCATGGCGATAATTACCCCTGTGCGTCCCAAGTGGATGCGTCGTGATGGTGTGGTGGTCTATGTGGCCAAGAGGCAGATGCGCGCCCGCTCCCGTGCTGCCAGCATTCGTAATCCCCGTACTGAGTCCCAGCAGTCCAACCGTTCAAAGTTCGGTGTGGCCACTGCCTTCCTCCGCCAGCTGCAGGCGATGGTGGCCGTGGGCTTCCAGCCGGAGTACACCCAGCGCAATGGGCGTAGGGTGGGGGCTTTCCACGTGGCCCTGGGCGAGCTATTGCGTAAGGGCATGCGGCAGGGTGGGGCCGATGGTAGGACGTGGATGATTGACTACCCGAAGGTAAAGCTATCGCAGGGTAAGAGCCTGGCGGCCTATCCGCTCGAGGCGCATCGCTCGGGTGGCGAGCTGCAGATGCAGTTTCCGAAGGGGCTACCCCGCGGGGCGGCGCGTGTGCGTGTGGCCGTTCATTGTCCTAGGGCTGGGGCCACCTGCCACTTTACGGTGCCTGCTCCCCGGCCTGGGGAGGCTGTGGCGATTACCCTTCCGAAGTGGGCGCAGCGGGGGGATATCCACGTTTTCTATATGCTCGATCCTGCGGGGCGTAGCGCCTGGTCCTCGGGCTATGCCTTCGTGCCGAAGGGGCGGGGTGGGCGTAGCGCTGGGGGGCGATTTGCTGCCCCTGAACCTTCGGCTGGGGTGGCGGTTGCGGCGGAGCGTGCCATTTCGCCGGGGGTTGGCGGAGCGGATCGGCATTGTAGCGGAAAGGCCGGGGGCGGGTAGAGGGTTTCCCTACCGGTGGAGTGGGGGTGCATATGGTGCGAGTTTGCTACCTTTGCCGTGAACGAATGTAGAAAGGAGCACGGGCTATGGCTATAGAGAAGGGGAAGTTCCCAGCGACGACGGCGAGCTTTGAGAAGATCCGCCGTAGGGAGATGTACTACGTGGATAAGACAGCTTTGGCCTGGCAGCTGGTTAACGAGCGGGAGATAGTCTTCCTGAGCCGTCCACGGCGCTTCGGGAAGAGCATGCTGCTGAATACGTTAGCATGCTACCTGGAGGGACGGCGCGAGCTGTTCGAGGGGCTGGCACTCTACCCGCTGGAGGAGGCCAGGGGGGAGAGGGCATGGGTGAAGCACCCGGTGCTGCGGTTCGACTTCAGCGGGATAATGGAGCCCACGCCTGCAGCGATGGGTCGGATGGTGCGTGATCGGATAGGCATGGCGTTTGAGAGCCAGGGCTTGCCTTCACCTCCGGCTGGTGAGGAGATAACGGTTTTTACGGCGATTAGGCGGCTGGAGCAGGCGGCTGGAACGCAGGTGGCCGTTATCATTGACGAGTATGATAGCGCATTGCTCGATACGCTGATTGCGGGGGACCTGGAGGGGATGGAGCGCGTGCGGCAGTACATGCGGGGCTTCTACCGCTCGCTGAAGTCGGCGGAGGGATCGCTGCGCTTCATGATGGTTACGGGGGTGAGCCAGATACGCCACGTGGGCCTATTCAGCGGGTTCAATAATATAGAGGATATCAGCTTCGACCCCGACTACCATAGCATCTGCGGGATTACGGAGGCGGAGATACACGAGTACCTGCCGGAGCAGCTGGTGCACATGGCGGCGGTCAAGGGGGTGAGCGCCGAGGAGATGATGGACCAGCTGAAGTACAAGTACGATGGCTACCGCTTCACTGAGGTGGCGGAGGATGTGTACAACCCCTTCGGGCTGATCAACGCCATGAAGTCCTGCCGGCTGGATGACTACTGGTCAGATATGGGCACGAGCAGCAGCGCGGACATGCTCATCCCCCGCTACGATGCGCTAGGGGTGCTGCAGCTGGATGGGCAGCTGAAGGCGCGCAAGAAGGAGCTGTCGAGGTTCAACTTCGAGCATAGCGACCCGATTCCCTTCCTCTACCAGACGGGCTACCTGAGCATAAAGGGGATGACGGACGAGGGGGACTTCCTGCTGGACTTCCCGAACCTGGAGGTGCGCGAGAGCATCATGGAGATCCTGGCGCCGCGGACGCTGGGGATAGTACGGGGCATCACCTACCATGGGCTGAAGCAGAACCTGGTGCGGGCGCTGAACGGGACGGATATCAAGGCCTTCGAGGCGTGCCTGCAGGCCTTCCTGGCGAGCCTTCCCTTTGAGCACGAGAAGGGCGATGATGAGAAGGCATGGGCGCTACGGGAGTGCCGGTATCGGGATGCGGTGCACCTGGTGTTCATAGGGGTGCAGGGGGATGTGCGGGTGGAGCAGATCGCCGCCGGTGGCATTTCGGATGTTGAGGTCGTCGG
>PDRH01000066.1 GCA_002748015.1 Bacteroidota bacterium
TCCCCGCTTCGTCGCCTTGCTACCGCTTGATAGCATCTATACCTTTACGGCGCGGGTGCCAAACTACACGTCTGATACGGTTGTCGTTGACATAAGGGGGCAGCAACGCTACATAGAGAAGGAGGTAACTCTAAGGGTTAAGAGCGTCCCCTACGTTCTCGTAACTGGTCGTATGCTCAACAACCTGTCTCTGGCGCCCATTCCGTCGAAGAACAAACCCTATGTTATCATTGACAAGCGCAAGGTTGATAGCATGGAGTACGACATGGCGAAGGGTACCTATAGCATCAAGCTACCCTATGGCAAGAAGTACACCATCAAGCTCAAGGCTAAGGACTACAAGGGTATCCCCATGGATCTTGACCTCACCGGCTATAGCGAGTACCAGAAGGTGACCTTTGACCTCTACGCTAAGCCGATGAATGCTAATATGGTAACGCTTGGCGGGAAAATCATCAACACCAAGACGGGTAAGCCGCTGGAGAAGGGTATACCAGTTCAGATGAAGGTGAACAAGCAGATCAGCGATGCCTTCAAGTATAGCAAGAAGGGCGGCCGGTATAAGATTATGCTCCCTGCTGGCTTTGAGTACGAGATGGCGCCTAGCGTGAAGAACTTCTACAATAAGGTCGAGTTCGTTGATTTGCGTCAGGCGAAGCCTCGCTCTAAGGTGCGCCGAGACTTCTTCGTCACTCCGCTGGAGGTTGGCCAGAGCGTGGATATCGAAAATATCTTCTTCGATACCGGTAAGGCCACCCTGCTAGAGCAATCCTTCCGTTCGCTTAACGCCCTACTTGACTTCTTCAACGAGTACCCCAACGTGAAGGTGCAGGTTGGTGGGCATACCGACAACCGTGGTAGCGCAGCCTACAACCGGAAGCTCTCCGAGCGTAGGGCCAAGTCGGTGGCTGATTACCTAATCTCCCACGGTATTAGCAAGGATCGCTTCAGCGTGAAGGGCTACGGTCCGGATAGGCCAAAGGCCAGCAACAAGACCAAGGTGGGACGGGCTAAGAACCGTCGCGTAGGCTTTACGATAGAGGCACTATAGAAGATTAGTACCGCTCTTATTATCTTGGGGGGCTTGTCGCATACATGCGGCAAGCCCCCCTTTCGCATACAATCGTAGGCTCACGATCTCTTGGCTAGAACGCCCCGTCTTACTGCCATGCATAGGTTTTTGAAGCGCTTATGTATGCCCACCCCAGTTAGGCCGATGTCTATTTGCCCTTCTCGCCATTCAGCGATTGGCGGGAGAGCTTGGGCCTCGGGCCTGTTGAGCGAAGCGAAAAAAATCGCTGAGCCTACTGCCTGCGACCCAATGCGTCGAATGGGGGGATTTGACTCGCACCACCAGTAGCCCCTAGCGGCAGCCGGCTTTTTCACGTCGTTCACCGCAATTCGCTTTATCGCAGCGCAGCACGCTGCAAGCCACTACGTCTAACTCAATCGGCATCAACCCACGCAATTGGGCGCATTGGGCGCAAGTAGCCCGTAGGCATAGCGACTCCTCCCATCCCTAGAATGGCCAATAGGAATAAACTTAAGTGCCAGCAAATAGGGGGTAGCCAAAGGCTACCCCCTATTTGCTGGTTGCAACGTTTTTCTAGTACCGTAACCATTTCCATAAATCACGCCACCCGAAGCTCTTCCCGTACATCAGTATCCCGTTCCGGTAGATGCGCGCCGCAAGGTACGTTAGCAGTAGGAAGGTGCAGATGAGTAGGCCGATGGTAGGCCGATGGATAGCCCCAGCTGCCAGAAGGGGACCCCGTATGCCACGCGCACAGGCATAACAACAGGCGAGGTGAAGGGGATCAGCGAGAACCATAGGGCCAGCGCGCTATCCGGCGATTTCGCCACCTTTAGCATCACCAGGAAGGCAATCAGCATTGGGAGCGTAATTGGAAGGGTCATCTGCGTGGAGTCAGCTGACCCCTCCTCCAGGGCGGAACCCACTGCGGCGAAGGCCGCCGCGTAGAGTAGGTAGCCAAAGACGAAGTAGACCACGAAGGCCCCGATTATGGCCACGAAATTCACGTTCATCAGCGGTCCAAGTAGCTCCCCTGCGCTTGAGGGGAGGCCTCCTAGCCCCATGTCCATCGTTGGCATACCCTGCTGGCTAGCTAGCGTTTCAGCCCCCCCCAGCGCCTGCATAGCAAGCCCAGCGAAGGGGAGTAAAAGCCCGATGAGCACCAGCCATATCAGCAGCTGCAGTAGGAATACGGTGGCTATCCCCAGTATCTTGCCCATCAGCAGCTGGAAGGAGGTTACCGACGAGAGCAGCACCTCCACTATCCGCGAGCTCTTCTCCTCGATCACCCCCTGCATGACCATCCCCCCAGAAATCATGATGAGCATGTAGCTCAGTATTCCCAGGAAGTAGCCTATCCCAGCTGTAACCGCAGAGTTCGTCTCCTTGGCTTCCCCCTCCTCGCCCAGCGTAACCGTCTTGATGGCTACGCTCGTTTGCACCGAGCGCATGATGCTGTCCAGCCCGGGTATCTCGTATGCCAGTATCCGTTCCTGCTCTATCGCTCGCTTCAGCTCCTCCTGCATCCGCGTACTTACGCCCAGGGTGGGTTGCTTACGCGAGTAGAGGCATAGAGATTCTGGTTTGTCGACAGCCCTCTGCGGGATGAGGAGCACGCCGTCTAGCCAGGGCCGGTTATTGAGGATTTCGCCCGGGTCTTCCTCCGCAGCGAGCCGGTTGAAAATCAGCTTATCGTTGGTCTTCAGCCGCACGAATAGCCTACCCGTCGAATCGAACACCCCTACATGGTACTCCTCCTCGGTATCCATGTTCATGATGATGCTCGGCACGATGAGCACCAGGATGAATACCAGCGGCGTGAGGAAGGTGGTTAGCAGGAACGCCTTTCTACGCACCCTTACGGAAACTTCGCGGCTCAGAACAAGGTAGATGTTGCGCATGCTGCTCTAGGGGCTATTGGGAGGGCTTTACCACCCGTATGAATATATCGTTCATCGTAGGCCTAATCCGTGCGAACTGCTCTATCTCCACGGTCTTTACCAGCTGCATGAGTAGCTCGTTCCCATCGGCCGAGGGGTCTTGGTTCTCTATCCTTGCCCGTTGCACCTCGCCGGCCGCCTCGAGATGGCTCAGCGTCCAGCCCTCTGGTAGCTGGGTGGCATCGCCAAGGCGTTCCCCCATGTAGCCAACCTCGTAGAGAGGATGGGCAAACTGCTCTCGTATGCTCTCCACGCTGCCGCTCAGCACGTTCTGCGAACGGTTGATTAGCGTGATGTGGTCGCACATCGCCTCTACCGAATCCATGTTGTGCGTCGAGAAGAGGATAGTCGCCCCCTTCTCCTTTAGCCGGAGAATTTCCTCGGTCAGCACCTGTGCGTTTACCGGGTCGAACCCGCTGAAGGGCTCGTCGAATATCAGCAGCTGCGGCTCATGCAGTACCGTAACGATGAACTGCACCTTCTGGGCCATTCCCTTCGACAGCTCCTGTACCTTCTTGCCCCACCATTCCGATATGCCGAAGCGCTCAAACCACTCCTTCAGCCTCACCGTCGCCTCCTGCCGCGATAGCCCCTTCAGGCGTGCGAGGTATACGGCCTGCTCGCCCACCTTCATCTTCTTGTAGAGCCCCCGCTCCTCGGGGAGGTAGCCTATGCGCTGGATATCCTCGCGTTGTAGCGGTCGTCCATCCAGGCGTATCTCTCCGCTATCTGGTAGTAGTATCTGGTTAAGTATGCGTATCAGCGTGGATTTCCCCGCACCATTCGGGCCGAGTAGCCCGTAGATGCTCCCGGCCTCCACCGAGAGCGATACGTCCTGTAGCGCCTTGTGCGAACCGTAGCTCTTGCTGATCCGCTCTATCTCTAGGAAGGCCATCGCCTACTCTAGCACTACTGTTACCCCTAGCGTTACCATCGGTTGCGACGGGTCGTTCAGTATGAGCTTTATCGTCTTGTTGGTGCGTCCGGCGTAGCCTTCCGTGTTGAATACCATATGCAGCGTGGTCTCACCGCCCGGCCGGATCTCCTTCTCATCCAGGTCTACAAGCATGCAGCCGCAGGAGGTCTTGGCGCGTAGGATTTTCAGCGGTGCTTTACCGATGTTCTTCACCACGAAGTCATACTTGATGGTCTTACCCTTCTTGCGCTGCCCCAGGTCTACATTGCGATGGGGAAAGTACGCTTTGGCGGCCTTGTCTTTGTCCTTGATGTGCGAGAAGTCCGGTAGCAGCGTGAAGGCATAGTGCAGTGCCCGGCTTGTTTCCCCGTGCTTGACGGTAACCTTGCAGGACTGGTAGTCGTAGCTCGGCACCTTCTCGCCATCGATGATGATTTTGAAGCTCCCCGTCTCACCGCCACGCACCTTTAGCGTCTCTGGCTTGACGCTCATGTATGGGGGGTAGTCCACCAGCGAAATAAGCTCCTTCTTCTCGCTGAAGTTATGTACCTCCAGCTCCGTCGCATGCTTACCCTTATCTGTTATCTTATCCATGGAGTGGTAGCTCCCCTTCGTGCCGAACGCCCCGATGCGGTAGAAGTAAATCTCCGAGGGGGTCTTTACGTGCGGCGTTACGTTGCCCCGTATGAACAGGATGACGGAAGCCGGATCACCATTGCTACGAACCGTCAGCGATTTCGTGAATTGGTGTGGCCGTCCCAGCGGGTTGAAGCGAGCGGTGATCTTCCCCTCCTTGCCAGGTAGTACCGGTTCTTTGGTCCAGTCCGAGGCCGTGCACCCGCACGAGGTCGACACGCTCTGTACAACGATGGGCACCTTCCCCTCATTCTTGAACGTAAAGGTGTGGCTAACCGCACCGTCATCTTCGGCAATCGTCCCAAAATCATGCTCCGTCTCCCTGAAGCTAATCTTAGCCCCCTTGTTGCCCTGCTTGCCATCCTTGGCCAGCGCCGTACCATGTAGTCCTGCCAGCAGCAGCAGGGCCATCATCATGCCTAAAAGTCCCCTACTATTCATATCGCAATATCTCTATTTTACTAGCCCCCTTTGGCGGCCGTTCATCCGGTGGGGAGGTACTCCCCTTAATGCAGGGCAAATGTAATATAAATGCGTTTTATGCGCCTATCCACCCCACTGCCACCTATTCGACGGCAGCCCGAAGCGCTCCAGTACGTGGTGGGCGAATTCCCCCACCATCCCCTCCACGCTGTCCGCACCGTGGTAGAAGGTCATCATCGGTGGCATAATCACAGCCCCAGCCGCCGCCAGCCGTTGCATATTCTCCAGGTGTATCGCAGTCAGCGGGCTCTCGCGGGGTACCAGCACCAGCCGTCGCCCCTCCTTTAGGCAGACCCCGGCCGCACGTGTCAGCAGCGTATCCGCCAACCCGTGGGCTATCTTGCCCAGGGTGCCCATCGAGCATGGTGCTATGATCATCCCCTCCGAGGGGTGCGAACCGGATGCCACCGGGGCGAACAGCGCATCATCTCCATGGATGCATAGCACCTCGTCCTCCGTCGGCAGCCCCACCCCCAGCTCATGCTCCCAGACCGCTGCCCCCGCGCGGCTGAAGATGCACTCCACGCGCACCCCCTCCTGCGCCCGTAGCAACTCCAGAATCTTTTGCCCTATGATTGAACCACTTGCCCCGGTAACCCCCAGCGTGATGGCGCGGTATCCCTGCATTTCCCTATATTTGCGTTCTCAAATTGTACGTCCTTGGCGCATCGCCTCTAGCCCATTGGGCTTCACCAGACCCCTCGGCCTGAGCGCACCAAGCTAAACCGAGCCAAAGTAATGAAAAAAACGGGACTAATCCTCTTGCTCCTTGCCCTGACCCTCGGCACCACCCTAGCCAGAGGGCGTAATATCCAGCAGATGATATGGGGGCAGGACTACAAGCTCCACGTCAAGCTCAGCAACGATAGCAGCTACGTCATGGACGTACGGGGGCTATACCACCAGGGCGATGCCGCCGCCCCCATCGACACAGAGAACACCACCTACCTACCAGTCGCCCTCGATGCCGACTTCATACGCATGGTCAAGGAGAAACCCCTCAAGGATAGCCTTGCCGCCGCCAGCACCAGCGATAGCCTCGCCAGCAGAAAGCGCAACTCCACCCTCTGGGCCGCCCTCCACCACGAAATCGGCGGGGGCTACGTGCACCTGGTCAACTGCATAATGTACGCCCTCGAATCCCGCCAGCTCAACCTGGCTAACCCCATCATGCTCCGCCCCAAAACCAGCTGGAAGCCAGACCCCATGACCGAGTCCTATAGGCGCACCCGCAGGTGGGAGCACTACGTACCCCTCAAGCAGAAGCTCGCACGCCGCGAGTACAAGTACAGAAAGCGAGATGGCCAGCTGACGGACCTCCAGGGCGTACCCAAGAGCTTCATCGACCTATTCGAGGACACCAGCGACAGGGGATACCGAAAGCTCCAGAGCGAAAGGAAGCAGACCCAGATGGCGCAGATAGACCTCGTGCGCATCATGCTCGCAGCGCGATACCTCGGCGAGAAGCAGATCGCCTACATCAGCGACTGCGTACGCAACGCCATCACTCGCTATACCGCCAGCAACCTCCCCTCCGTCATCATCCTCGACGACTTCAAGGCCGCCGTGGCCATGCGCCTCGATACCGCCGGCTACCGGGTGGACCACATCGTGTTCGAGAACCAGAAGAAGCTCCCCCCCGAGGAAGTACAGAAGCGCACCGCCGCCATCAACCGTCTAGTCGCCAACATCAACGAGGCGAATAACCGCCTATTCCTCCGCCGCCTCAACTCCTACTACCAGAAGCCAAAACCCCAGAAGTAGCGTAAGGGGGTAAATACAGAGATCACCAATGCGGCTTATCAGCGGCATGGAGAGCCAAAGGTTGCTACTGGGCTACTCGCTCGGTGTAAAGTCGCATAATTGGGCGCATTGGACAGCAGGTAGCCCGTAGGCATAGCGGCTCGCCGCATGCCCAGAATGGCCCAGAACTATAAACCGAATTGGGGTGTATTAGGGGAGACTCAGAAGCAGGATGCAGACATCGCTGCCCCCTTGCCCCGCAAAACACCGACTCATGGGTATACGCATAGAGAACCTTCACCGGAAATTCGGTGAGCGCACCGCGGTTAACGGACTCACCCTTAACGTCAAGCCCGGCGAGATCATGGGGCTCCTAGGTCCAAACGGTGCGGGCAAGTCCACCACCATGCGCATACTCACCGGTGGCATAGCCCCCACCAGTGGCATGGCCTACGTCAATGGCCTACCCGTTGCCGGCAGCGACACCTCCTGGCGCAAGAACCTTGGCTACCTGCCCGAGCAGAACCCCCTCTACCCCGAAATGTACGTCTACGAGTACCTCCAGCACGTGGCGCGCCTCTACGGGCTACCCAAGCCCCGCCAGGAGGCCCAGCGCGTAGCCGAGCTCACCGGCCTAACCCGCGAGCGCACCCGGCGCATCGGCGTGCTCTCCAAGGGCTACCGCCAGCGCGTGGGCCTCGCCGCCGCCCTCATAGGCGACCCACGCACCCTCATCCTCGACGAACCCACCAACGGCCTAGACCCCAACCAGATAGTAGAGATACGCAGGGTAATAAGGGATGTAGGGAGCGACCGCGCCGTTCTCCTCTCCACCCACATCATGCAGGAGGTCGAAGCCCTCTGCGACACCGTCGCCATCATCAGCCAGGGCACCCTCATGGCCCAGGGACCCACCAGCCAGGTAGTTTCCCAGCGCAACGCCCGCACCTTCATCATCGGCTTCGCCACCCCCATAGACCCCGACCGCCTCCGCGTCGACTTCCCCCACCTGTCCATAGACCCCCTCCCCGGCAACGAATTCGCCCTCCACGCCACCGATGCCACTGACCACCGCCCCGCCCTCTACGCCTACGCCGTTGACAAGGACCTACCCCTCCTCACCCTCTACGAGCGCGAATCCCACCTCGAGGACGTATTCCGCTCCCTCACCCACGCTTAGCTGGGTGTTTAATTCCTAGCTCATTCCATAATTTCCTGTTTGTAAGACACTTAAAATGCAGGTGTAGAAAGGGCACCGATTGGGGGTATACGGAAAGGGAAATATGCTTATATTCGTGCAATGTATAACCCCTAAAAAGGCATAGACGATGAAGCAATTATCCCATTACCTGATGCCCTTAGTTCTCCTCATGGGGCTAGCCTTCGCCCTTCCCGCCTGCAACAAGGACGACGCCGACGACCAGCTGGAGAAGAAAACGGAAAGCACCCCGGCGCAGGAACTCGTTCCCAACCCATCAGGCAAGCCCAGGCAGGACAAGAACGCCCCCTCCGCCCGCTTCTTCTACGATGCCGAGTTGAAGCACGAGGCCACTACCATACGTACCGAGTTATACATACGAGTTCAGTGCCACAAGGAGGAGCTAGACCGCAAGGCTAGTATTGCTAAGTTTAGGGGTGCAGAAATCCCTTTGACCTTCCTTAATGAGGGAGCCCCCTTCGAGTATAGGACTAGGCTTGTCCTTGACCTCCAAGGTACTGAATTCAGAAAGGACGATATTCTCACCCTAGAGCTACGCGATGCTCGAGGGCGAAACTCCACGGTAAATCTCGCTATCGGCTTTTTTACGAAGGTTTTGACAGGTCTAGTTGAGAACATGCATGGGTACCATGGAGGCTTTAATTTTCAGCTAGAGGAAGAGGTCAAAGTATCCAGCGAAAACTATGATATGGCATCAGTAGGGGGGAGGGAAAACAATGATTATATCTCCTCAGACGATGCCGTATTTCTGGATGGTTACGGTTTTGTGACACATCGATACAAAGGTTCTCACATCAAATTCGTTAAGCTAGACGCTAAGAAAGAGGCGGATATTGCTGCTATGACCGAGCAGGAGGCGTCCGACTTATACAAAGGTGGTACTCTGGACATAGATGTTAACGAAGGCGACCGCTACCTGATTAAAGCGCATGATGAGTACATCATCATCCTTTTTGGCCCAGTAGTTGACGACCCTATACCCACGGGTGATGTGCGCAAAAAGCGTTCCTTTAAGTACTTCCGCTTAGAGCAACCCAACCCAATTCATAATCCTATCCCGAATCCCTAACCCTAGCCCCCCATCGCCCCGGAAGGGCACCACCTTCCGGGGCGTTCTGCACTCCTCCCCCCCATCCCCCCATTTTTCCCTACCTTTGCCTCAAAGAAATAATGGAGGGCTGCACATGTACGTACCCAAACGCCTATTCCCCGCCTCCTCCTCGGACTTCGAGACCATCCGCGAGGAGGACATGTACTACGTTGACAAGACCGACCTCGCCTGGCGCATAGCCCGCGAGCACCGCGTCGCCTTCCTCAGCCGCCCCCGCCGCTTCGGCAAGAGCATGCTCCTGAGCACCCTCGCCTACTACTTCGAGGGGCGGCGTGACCTCTTCGACGGGCTCCGCATCGTCCCCCTCGAGGAGCAGCGCGGGGCCAAGGCCTGGACCAAGCATCCCGTCCTCCGCTTCGACTTCAGCGGCATACTCCACGTGACCATAGAGCATATTGAAGTTATGATGCGCAACGTGGTGAATGCGGAGCTATACCGTCTGGGTATGGACGAGCTACCGGATGATGAACCGCTCGATGTTCAGAAGGTGGGTAATTCCCTCATCCGCAAGACTGGCCAAAAGCTCGTTGTCCTCATCGACGAGTACGACAGCCCCCTCCTCGACGCCATGCTCGATGGCAACCTCCCCCTCTTCGACGAGATACGCGCCTACCTCCG
>PDRH01000067.1 GCA_002748015.1 Bacteroidota bacterium
GAGGAGGAGAAGACGCAGATAGACGAAATGAGCGTGAAGTATCCCTACTTTCATGCGTTGCATACGCTCCGCTGCGCCATTAAGTACCAGGATTCCTATGGTGCCCGCGATCGCGTAGCTGCCATACGGGTGATGGCAGGGGCGCTACCTCGCCCTATTGCTGTTCTGGATATGGTTAATGGCTACGATGCGCTTAGCGTATCGCAAGAGCTCGAGGTATACAAGCAGGAGAAGGAAAGGGAGGAAGAGCTAGAGCGCGAGAAGGCTGAGGCGCTTGCCCGAGAGCAAGAGGCTGAAGAGAAAAGGAAACGTATAGCGGCACAAGAAAGGTTAGAAGAGCTAAGAGCTCAGGAGGAGGTGGCACGGCTAGAGGAGGAGAAGCGGCAGGAAGAGCTAAGAGCCCAGGAGGAGGCGACAAGGAGGGAGGAGATAGCCTGCCAGAGGGAAATAGCCGAGCAGGAGGCAGCACAACGTGCTGTAAGAGGCGAAGAGGTCGATGGTGTAATTGTTGTTCGGCCCTCTGAGAAGGTCGCTCCCCAAGAGGAGGAGGAAATGGTCGTCCACCTCAATGTCATGGCCGAACCCTTTAAGTTCATCTACGAGAACGAGGATGAAGCGACCCACAGGCCATTACCTGAGCCTAGCACTCAGCAACACCTTAACGACCTACTCCATAGGACAATGGCCGAAGAGGGGCGTGACATTATGCCAGCTGGGGTTTTCGAGTTGGACCCTGAGAAGCAGGAAATGGCCAACCAGAACATGGAGTTTGTACTTACTGTACTTAACCCGAACTACAGGCCTCCGGCTGATAAGGAAGAACGCATTCGAGAAACGGAGTGTGTTAATGACCTCCTGCAAGAAGAGCTAATCGACACCTTTATAGCCTCCTCTAACGATGTAATCAAGAAGGTACTCGAGGCCGAGCAGAAGGGGGATGAGGGTATAGAGAACCCTATTGACCTGGGGGCCAGTTCCGCCGGCCTTGATTCTGATATTGCCAGCGAGACCCTAGCGAGGGTATACGCCAACAAGGGGATGTACGTTGAGGCAGAGGCTATGTATCGTACCCTTATGCAGAAATATCCAGAAAAAAGTGCTTACTTCGCGGAGCTAATCGAAATGTTGCCGTCAGAGCAGTAGGCCGGCACACTCTAAAGGATTTGGTAGGATATGTACACATTCTTCACGGTACTGATATTGATAGTATGCCTCTTGCTGGTGCTCACTGTGCTAGTACAGAACTCGAAGGGGGGCGGGCTGGCAAGCAACTTTTCTGAGGCGGGGC
This sequence comes from Bacteroidota bacterium, assembly GCA_002748015.1. Taxonomy (GTDB): domain Bacteria; phylum Bacteroidota; class Bacteroidia; order Bacteroidales; family CAJPTX01; genus Bacteroides_D. The sequence continues at coordinate 1,289 of PDRH01000067.1, forward strand.
AGGTGATGGGCGTAAGGAAAACGACTGATTTCCTAGAGAAGGCTACGTGGACTCTGGCAATTAGCCTGATGGTTCTGACCCTTTTCGCAGCGGGTAGCCTCCCCGGAGGAGCGGAAGCCGGCGAGGAGGCACAGGCGAGTCGGATTGCTAAACAGGTGCAACGTACTAATGCTGGCGTTCAGGCTACCGAGCTACCTGAAGCTCCCATAGAGGCTAGCGATGCGGCTCCAGCTGGGAGCGAGGAGGAAGCAACTACTACGCAAAGTTCGAACGAGGGATCGACCCCAGCAGAGTAAGCCTAGATCAGAAGTGCATAAGGCCACCCAATGGGTGGCCTTTTTTCGTTCACTATAGAAGCTAAAGAATGGCGAAGACTGTTGGCACCTTGCCTAGGTTAGGCTTGGCTCTTCGCCAGTCGCTGACAGAGCGGGTGCGGATCCATCCGCCCTTTGTGTCGATGCCGTAAGCTATTGTTAGTCGGGTTGCGGGGCGGAGGCTTTGGAGTATCTCCTCTAGCAGCTTGTCATTCCTATAGGGTGTCTCTATGAAGGCCTGCGTCTGACCCTCACGGGTAGCCCTCCCTTCAAGCTCGCGCAGGCGATGTCGACGCTCTCCACGCTCTATTGGCAGGTAGCCGTTGAAGGCGAAGGATTGGCCGTTGAGTCCAGATGCCATGAGGGCCATGAGGATGCTAGAGGGCCCCGGCAGGGGGATTACCTCTATCCCCTCCGCATGCGCCAGCTCCACGAGTAGAGCACCGGGGTCTGCAATCCCGGGACATCCCGCCTCAGAGATGATGCCCATGCTACTACCGGCAAGGACAGGGGCAAGTATTGAGGGGAGAGAGGCCACATCGGTATTCTTATCCACAAGTTCTACGGATAGCTCAGTAATGGGTACGGGCATCCCCAGGGCGGATAGGTAGCGCCTGGCCGATCTAGCGTTCTCCACTGCAAAGTAGCGGAGCTGACGCACCATCTCTAGGCCATGCGGGGTAAGGGTATTCGTCGTTGGGTTGGCACCGATGGGGGCGGGTATTAGGTACAATTGTCCGTTCATATGAAACCATGCGTGATAGACGGGGCAAGGTATGCTTTTTATAGGAGAATACCTTGCTCTATCCGTGCGAGCTTTGTAGATTTGGCTAGCTTGCCAAATGGGGTGTAGCCATTCTTCTAGCCGACCGCTCTCTATTGACCAGTTTATAGGCCAAACGGGCCCCCTACCAGCTGTAGGGGGCCCGTGCTATTGGCTCTAAGAAGAGGCTTGGAAGCACTTCGCTATTTCAGGATAACGAGTGTGCTCTTGGGGCCATGTGCTCCGCAAACGAGAGCTTGCTCTATATCTGCAGTTTTGGACGGCCCGCTGATGAAGCATCTGTAGCGTGAGTTTGATTCCGGTATGGCCTTGTAGGCTTCATGCATATTGTTGTAAAGGGCCTCGCGGGGAATGACCATAACGAGATGTTCTGCGATGAAGCAGAGCGCGCGCCAACGCATGTTGGGGTCAACCCATACAGCCCCGTTTTCGCACACCCCGAGGAGTCCAGGTACTACGGCGAGGTCGGTGCCATTTAGCTCTCCGGGTGACTCTACGCTATCCGGGTCAAAAGTCCCCTCTACGCCCTCTACGGTAGATGCGATGCGCTTGGCATCGGGGAAGTGTGAGCGGATCAATGCATTGATGTCTTCGCCAGGTTGTAGCACCACGGCGTCGCCGAGTACCGCCTTGGATATGGCGATGAACTGCTCGACTTTGTCGGGGTAGCTGATTGCCGCGAAGCCCTCCATGCTGGGGCGTGGGCAGCCCTTCTCGGGGCTATAGGATTTGATACGTTCGAGTATTTCGGTACGGCTACTATTACCCATTTTGTTTCCTCCCTTTTCCGTTTTCTTTCCACCATTGGTCGAAGGTCTGCCCGCTGAACTTGGGTAGCTCTCTCCCTTTCCCCCAATCGTTCAGACCGTTGTATACCAGCGCGCGCGGCATGCGGTTGGCTAGCGATGCCCGTTTTATGGCGAACTGGAAGAGCGAGGGGTGGTCCATGATGTAGCCGATCGACTTGGACATCATCTTTTTCTTCCGGTCTGCCAATCCGAGTGGCGAGAGGCGTTGCCGCCAGCGATATATCTGCTCGCCGAGGTCTACCTTTACAGGGCAGACATTCGAGCAGGAGAGGCAGAGCGAGCAGGCTGATACATCCCCATGGTTCTGCTTTGCACCGTGGAGCATACCCAGGTTGATGCCGATGGGGCCGGGGATGAAGTAGGTGTACGAATAGCCCCCCGTGCGACGGTATACCGGGCAGGTATTGAGGCATGCCCCGCATCGAATGCAGTTGAGCGTTTTCTCGTGCTCGCTATCGGCCAGCATCTCGGAGCGCCCGTTGTCAACCAGGATGAAGTGCAACTCGCCCCCCTCGTTGGGTTTGCGGAAGTGGGCGGTGTAACCCGTTACCGGCTGGCCTGTGGCTGACCTGGCCAGTAGGCGGGTGAAAATGGCGAGTGCGTCAGTATCGGGGATGACCTTCTCGAGGCCGATGCTGCATATGTTGACCTTCTGGCAGCTCATACCCATATCTGCATTGCCCTCGTTGGTGCAGACTACCACTTCGCCTGTGGAGGCCACGCCGAAGTTGCAACCCGTCATGGCGGCGTCCGCAGTGATGAAGTCGTGCCTGAGGCTCTTGCGTGCGGCATGCGTCAGGTAGGTAGGGTCGTAGTTGCCCTTCTCAGTATTCCATTTCTCGTGGAAGAGATCGGAAACCTCCTCGCGCTTTATGTGGATGGCCGGCATAACGATGTGGCTCGGGGGCGCATCCATCAGCTGAAGGATACGCTCCCCCAGGTCGGTCTCGATGGTGTCTATGCCGTTCTCGATGAGGAAGGGGTCGAGGTGGCACTCCTCCGTGAGCATGGACTTGCTCTTGACGAGCTTCTTGACCTTGTGCTTTCGTAGGATTTCCAGCACAATCTCGTTGTGCTCCTTTGCATCTTTCGCCCAGTGGACGATGACCCCATTGGCCTCTGCATTCCTCTCGAACTCCTCGAGTACCTCGGCCATATGGGTGACTGCATAGCGCTTTGTATCGTGGGCTAGCTGGCGGAGTGCCTCCCATTCGGGCACCATGCCCGCCATCCGATCGCGCTTTTCACGGACCTGCCAAAGGGTCTGGTTCTGCCATTTTGCGAGTTCTGCGTTGGCCAGGAATTTACCAGCGGCTATTGAATGTGTGCTCATAGGTTTGCGGCTAAGATTTCTACTACGTGAAGCGTCTCTATCGGTAGCTTCTCCCGGTCGATGACCCCCTGCATGTGCATGAGGCACGAGCTGTCTGGGCCGGTAATGTACTCGGCTCCCGTGGCCATGTGGTCCTCCACCTTGTCGCGCCCCATGGCGCAGGAGGTGTCGTGTTCCTCCGCAGCGAACATCCCCCCGAAGCCGCAGCACTCGTCTACGTGCTTAGGCTCGAATATCTCTATGCCCTCCACGAGCTGCAGGAGGTTGCGTATCTTGTTAGCATAGGGTAGCTGTAGCTCGGAGGGGGTGGATAGGCCGAGCTCTCTAACCCCGTGGCAGCTGTTGTGTATGCTGACCTTATGCTTGAATTTAGAGGGTAGGCTATTAATCTTCAGGTCGTCGTGTAGGAACTCGATCAGATCCCGCACCTTCCCCGCAGAGTGGCACTCATGGCCGTTCTTGCTGGCTATGTCCGGGTGGTTCTCCCGCACGAAGGCAACGCACGAGGCCGACGGGCCTACTATCAGGTCATAGGGGGCGTAGGCCTCATCGAAGCGGGAGACGAGCTGCTTGGCATCCTCTTCGTAGCCCGCGTTGGCCATGGGTTGCCCGCAGCAGGTAACACCCTCGGGGTAGTCTATATCCACACCGAGGCTCTCCAGTAGCCTGTAGGTAGCAATACCCACGCTGGGGTATACCGAGTTAATGTAGCAGGGGATGAATAGTCCAACTTTCATATTCGTTCGATTGGTTATATGTATATGCAACTTGCGCCAGCGCCTTTGCTGCGGCTACCCAAGGGGTTGACCGGATTTGCCAAGCCATTGGGTAGCCCGTCTGTGGCGCTATACCATGAAGTATACCATTAGTCCTGCGATGAGTACATAACCGATGGAGTAAGGCAGAGCAGACCGGAGGATCTTCCCCTCTGTGCCCTCTGTGCCGCAAGAAGCCGTTGCGATGGCGATGGATTGTGGGGAGATTATCTTACCACCCGTAGCACCTGCCGTATTCGCGGCGGCCAGCCAGCTCGTCGGCATGTTGATGTTCTGCGCTACATTGGCCTGCAGCTTTCCGAAGAGGATATTGGAGGAGGTGTCCGAGCCAGTTACGAAGGTGCCTATCGCCCCGATGAGCGGTGCAAAGAGGCCGTACATGGGCCCGGTGGCCTCTGCCAGCCCCTCAGCGATTACGACAATCATCCCGCTATAGGTCATGATCGAGCTGAGCGATATGAGCGATATGATGGTGATGCTGGTCTTCTTGAGGTTGAGCAACGTTTTGCCCAGTACGCTTAGTAGCTGGTTTGCGCTTAGCCCCTGAATGAGCCCGCCGAGGAAGGCCCCCAGGAAGAGCATGAGTGCTGCGTTCGATATCCAGGCGAACTTGAAGAATTTCCCGTCCGGATAAATCGGTAGGTGGATCTTCGTGACCAGCACGGATTTCATCCATTGGCCAATAGGACCTGAGAGTGGGCTCATCAGGATGATGAAGACCAGGATTAGGCCATATACGCTCCATGCTTTCAGGGTTTCGCTCAGCGTGAAACGTGGCTTGTCCTCTCCGTCGTTTGCTGCCTGCTTGCCTTTCATCGCTTCTGTGACCTTGGCATAGGCAATGATCGCGGCTATTGCTGCCAGAGAGCCGAGGATGGCGGGTGTCTCCGCCCCGAGGTAGCGGGCGGCGGCGTACTGCACGCCCAATGATACCGTTCCGACGATAGCGGTGAGCAGGAGGTTGCCGGCTAAAGCCTTAGTACTTCTATCGGTAAGCGTTAGGATTAGGAAGGGCAGGATGTACATCAGCGGGGAGAGCTGTAGCACCACGTTGGAGCTAATCTCCTGGATATTCTCTATCTGCCCAACCTCGCTGGCAAGGGTGATGACTGGTACGCCCACTGCGCCGAAGCCGGTTGCGACGCTATTGGCCAGCAGACTCACCAAGGCCAAGAAACCCGGTTTAAAGCCCAGGCTGATCAGAATGGCGGCCGGGATGGCTACCGCTGTCCCAAAGCCTGCCATGCCCTCGAGTATACCCCCGAAGCCCCAGACGATGAGCAGTACGCTGATACGTGGGTCATTCGAGATGCTGGAAATCTGCCTCTTTATGACCTCTATCTGCTCTGAGGCTAGCAGCACATTGTAGGAGAAAATCGCCATCATGATAATCAGCAGGATGGGGAAAACGGCCTTGATGACGCCTTCGCACACCGCCCAGCCTACATGCGCCCTGGTGAACCCCTCAGGTGCGAAACCTAATCCAGGGGCGGCGAAAAGTCCGAGTAGAATAGTCAAGCCCAGCGCACTTAGCGCAGAACGGTCCCCCGACATCTTGAAGCCCATCATGCATACAATTAGCGTCAAGATGGGAAGTATGGATATAAGTATTGCCATAGCCCTGTATTTATTAGTGAAACATACTTCTCATATTGCTCTTTGAGGGTTTCCCCTTAATCTCTTCCTTTTCTGGCACTATCCGTCCGCAAGATGGTCGGCCTATGTGAAGGTAGTACTTTTTTGCACTGAGAGCAGTTAACTAGACCTAATTGGCTGGCTGGTCTGAAAGGCGCCTAATCGCAATATCCAGTCTATAAGCGCTTTGGAGTATTAGCCCCCATCGCTCCCAGTAGAGATTTATAGCCGATATACACAAGTAGTTGAAATGGCCTGCTGGGTAGATGGCCATGCATTCGCATGGGTGGGGAGTGTTGTGAAGAGCCCTCTACTCCTCATGGAGTTTAGGTGCGCTGGGGGTATAATAATCGCTTAGCGCAGAATGGCTACCTTTGTGCCAATAAGAACTCTATCATTATGAGCGACCCCAAGAACTTCCTTGTTGTAGATGCTTATGCTTTGCTCTACCGTGCTAACTTCGCCTTTATCAACCGTCCGCTGATTACCAAGGACGGCAAGAATACCTCGGCCGTATATGGTTTTATGAGGCAGTTTATGGAGGCGCTCAAGGCCTATCGCCCGGGCTACGTGGCGGTGGCCTTCGACCTCAAGGGGCCGACCTACCGCCACGAGCTATATCCGGAGTACAAGGCGCAACGTCCCCCTGCGCCTGAGGCCATCATATACGGGGCGGGAAAGCTTAAGGAGCTGCTAGGCCTTCTGGGTATAACAGTGGTTTCGGCCAAAGGCTTTGAGGCTGACGATGTGGTCGGTACCCTAGCCCTCCAATTCGCTAGCGAGAAGAGCCCCATGATTATGCTCTCGCCCGACAAGGACTACCAGCAGCTGCTCGGCACCCACTGCATTATGGCCAAGCCGGACAGGCGGGGTAGTGGCCTGGTGGAGGTGCACGAGAAGGATTTGCTCGAGAAGTACGGCATAGCCTTCCCCGAGCAGTTCATCGACATGCTA